>NZ_JBIVMX010000021.1:0-81889 GCF_044753305.1 Pseudomonas sp. NPDC088429
ACAACGTGCGTTCCGACGACGGCAAGAACGTTAAAGGCGCTAACACCGCTCTGGACGCTCTGTACCACTTCAACAACCCAGGCGACATGCTGCGTCCATACGTCTCGGCCGGTTTCTCCGACCAGAGCATCGACCAGAACGGTTCGAACAGCCGTGACCGTTCGACCTTCGCTAACGTTGGTGGCGGCGCCAAGCTGTACTTCACTGACAACTTCTACGCCCGTGCTGGCGTTGAAGCTCAGTACAACATCGACAAAGGCGACACCGAGTGGGCTCCAAGCGTCGGTATCGGTGTGAACTTCGGTGGCGGCTCCAAGCCTGCTGCTGCTCCAGTTCCAGCACCAGCTGAAGTTTGCTCCGACAGCGACAACGATGGCGTTTGCGACAACGTTGACAAGTGCCCGGACACCCCAGCCAACGTAACTGTTGACGCTGACGGCTGCCCAGCAGTTGCTGAAGTTGTTCGTGTTGAGCTGGACGTTAAGTTCGATTTCGACAAATCTGTTGTTAAAACCAACAGCTACGGCGACATCAAGAACCTGGCTGACTTCATGAAGCAGTACCCATCCACCACCACTACTGTTGAAGGTCACACTGACTCCGTCGGTCCTGACGCTTACAACCAGAAACTGTCCGAGCGTCGTGCAAACGCCGTTAAGCAAGTTCTGACCAACCAGTACGGTGTTGAATCGTCCCGCGTTCAGTCTGTTGGCTACGGCGAATCCCGCCCAGTTGCTGACAACAAAACTGAAGCTGGCCGCGCTGTAAACCGTCGCGTAGAAGCGCAGGTTGAAGCTCAAGCTAAGTAATTAGCTGCCGCTCTGAGGAAAGCCCGGCTTAGGCCGGGCTTTTCTTTGTCTGCGATTTGAGTTTCAGGTTTTCAAGATCGCAGCCTTCGGCAGCTCCTACATTGAGACCGCGTGCGGTTCGCGTACTGCGATCATTTGATCCTCCGCGTACCCAGCTACTGCGCCGATGACCAGTATCGCAGGGCTCTTCAATTGAAATCTGTAGGCCGCTTCGCTCATTGCTGTCAGAACACTCCGGCATTCACGTTGATGAGGCAGAGAGGCGTTTTCGATCATCGCCACCGGCGTATCCGCTGCCATTCCTCCGGTCAATAGCTGATCACGAATCTCGTCGAGCTTGGCCACGCCCATGTACACCACCAGCGTCGTGCCGCCCTGCGCCAGCGCCTGCCAGTTCAACTCGCTGTCATCTTGCGTGTGCGCCGTCACCAGCGTCACGCCGCGCGCGACACCGCGCAGTGTCAGCGGGATGTCGCACTGCGTTGCGCCCGCCAGCCCGGCGGTGATGCCGTTAACCAATTCCACCTCAACACCACGCTCACGCAGCCACTGCGCTTCTTCGCCACCACGGCCGAAAATGCACGGATCGCCGCCCTTGAGTCGCACCACGCATTTGCCGTGACGGGCATAGCGCAGCATCAAGCGATGGATAAAGGCCTGCGGCGTGGAACGGCAGCCGCCGCGTTTCCCCACGGCGATAATTCTCGCGTGCGGGCAGTGTTCCAGCACCGCGTCATTGACCAGATCATCGATCAGCACCACATCGGCTTCGCGTAACGCGCGCACGGCTTTGAGGGTCAGCAATTCAGGATCGCCGGGGCCAGCGCCCACCAGCCAGACTTTTGCATTCATGGAATCTTTCCTCATCAGATGACCGCGACCGGCTGCACATTGGCAGCCAGCAGGCGTTTTATTTCCGGAACGCAGGAACCGCATTGCGTGCCGCACCCCAGTTGATTTTTCAAACCTTGCAGATCGAGACCTTGGCGAATGCCGGTGCACACTGCGTCGAGGCTGACGTTTTTGCAGTTACACACCGTTTTCGCCGTCATCATTGGTGCTCCGGCATTACCCGGTGGCGCACTCATCGGCGCCAGCAGCCAGCGACGCAGTTGCTCGTCGGCGCGGCCCTCCAGCCACAGGCCTTGCAACCAATGCTGGGCGAGGGTTTCGCCGGCCAGACGAATTGCGGTGATCCGGCCGTTCTCGATGCGCACGCGTTTGCCGATCGCGCGGCGTGGGTCGTCATAGGCCAGCACCGGGCCATCGATCAGCGACAGGCAGCGGTCGATTGCACCCAGCAACTGTGGATCAGGTGCCTCGCTGCTGGCAGCGCGTATCAGCAACGCCGATCGTTCACGTCCGACAAGGCTGAGACTCACGTAGGAAAACGCCTCACAGAGTGGTCGTAGCGTCTCGAAATGCTGTTGAACATTGCCTTCGATGAGTGCGAACAGCTGCCACGGCAGATCCACCGCTTCCAGGCGCACGCCGCTGTGTTTCAGTTCCGGTTGTTTCGACAAAGGATCGAACGCCGGCAAGGTCAGGCTGTTGACGCCGCCCTTGAGAAAACGATCGCCCCAGTGCATCGGCAGAAAGGCCTGGCCCGGACGCACACTGTCATCGCTGCCAACCGCGACGATCACCGCTCCGCGTCGGCTTTTCAGATTGACCAGATCACCCGGTTGCAAGCGATGCCGACGCAATTCGTCGGGGTGCAAACTCAACACCGCTTCGCTGACATGACCGAACAACTGCGCTGCCGTGCCGGTACGGCTCATGCCGTGCCACTGATCGCGCAGGCGCCCGGTGATCAGCGTCAAGGGGAAGCGTGCATCACGTTGTTCCTTGGCGGCGCGATACGGGTCGGCGATGAATTGCGCTCGACCATTTGCCGTAGGAAAAATACCGTCGACGTACAGCCGCGCTGTGCCTTGCTGCGCGCCTGTGGGGAAGGGCCATTGTTGCGGGCCGATCTGGTCGATCAAGGCATGACTGATTCCGGATAAATCCAGATCGCGGCCACGGGTCAGCCCTTTGAACTCATCGAACAACTGCGCAGGCTGTGTGAAGGCAAACAGGCTCGATGGTTGTGGGCGCAGACGTTTCTCCAGACGTTGTGCGAAATCCACCGTAATCGCCCAGTCCGGTCGTGCTTCACCGGGTGGGAGAATGGCTTTGCGTACGTGGGAAATGCGCCGTTCGGAGTTGGTAACCGAACCTTCCTTCTCTCCCCAACTGGCGGCCGGCAACAGCAGGTCGGCGAAAGCCGCCGTCTCGGTGGTGCGAAAAGCTTCTTGCAACACCACAAATGGGCATGCCTCAAGCGCTGCACGCACCGAGCTTTGATCGGGCATGGATTGCGCAGGGTTGGTGCAGGCAATCCACAACGCTTTGATCTTGCCGTTGCCTACCTGCTCGAACAGTTCGATGGCGCTGAGGCCGGTGCTGTCGGGCAATTGATCCACGCCCCAGTAAGCTGCCACTTCGGTGCGGTGTTCAGGGTTGGCGGCATCACGATGGCCGGGCAACAGATTGGACAGGCTGCCGGTTTCCCGTCCGCCCATGGCATTCGGCTGACCGGTCAGAGAGAAAGGCCCTGCACCCGGACGGCCGATTTGTCCGGTGGCCAGATGCAGATTGATCAGTGCGCTGTTCTTCGCGCTGCCGGCGGTGGACTGGTTCAAACCCATGCACCATAACGACAGAAAACTCGGCGACGTACCGACCCATTCCGCGCATTGCTGCAATTGCTCGACACCGATCCCGCACAGTTGCGAAACCATTTGCGGGGTGTAATCGCGCACCAGACTTTTCAGTTCGGCCAGGCCATCGGTGTGTGCCTTGATGAAGTCGCGGTCGATCCAGTCTTCCCACAACAACAGGTGCAAAATCCCATGGAATAAAGCGACATCGGTGCCCGGCAGAATCGCCAGGTGCAGATCCGCGAGGTCGCAGGTGTCGGTGCGCCGTGGATCGATGACGATGACTTTCATCTGTGGGCGCAGGGATTTCGCCTCTTCCAGTCGACGGAAAAGTACTGGATGGGCGTAGGCCATATTACTGCCGACGATCATCACGCAATCGCTAAGCTCCAGATCTTCATAGCTGCACGGCGGCGCATCGGCGCCGAGGCTGCGCTTGTAGCCCACCACTGCTGAAGACATGCACAGCCGCGAATTGCTGTCGATGTTGTTGGTGCCGACCAAGGCCCGCGCCAGTTTGTTGAAGGCGTAGTAATCCTCGGTGAGCAATTGCCCGGAGATGTAGAACGCCACACTGTCCGGGCCGTGTTCGGCGATGGTCTCGGCAAAGACATTGGCGGCGTGTTCCAGCGCCGTGTCCCAATCGGTGCGGCTGCGCGCCAGACTTTTGCCCAGGCGTAATTCTGGATAAAGGGCACGGGCCGCGAGGTCGCCGGTCAGGTGCAGCGTCGAGCCTTTACTGCACAGTTTGCCGAAGTTGGCCGGATGCGCCGGATCGCCGCTGACGCCGAGGATGCGCTCGCCGTCATGCTCGATCAGCACGCCGCAGCCGACCCCGCAATAACAGCAGGTCGAGGCGGTCGTCTGGGGGCTCATCAGATGGCGTCCCGCAGAGCCAACTGCACGCGACCGTTTTCGACCCGCGCCGGGTGATGGTGCGCGCAGCCGATGTCTGGCGCTTGAGCTTCGCCGGATTCAAGGTCGATCTGCCAGTTGTGCAGCGGGCAGGCGACGCGTTTGCCGTAGATCAGGCCTTGCGAGAGTGGTCCGCCCTTGTGCGGGCAGCGGTCGTCGAGGGCGAAAACTTCGTCGTCGCTTGTGCGAAAAATCGCGATGTCACCTTTCGGCCCGGCAATGATCCGCGAACCGAGGGCGTTGATTTCTTCAAGGGCACAGATATCGAGCCAGTTCATGCTGGCACCTCCAGATTTTTCACCGAGATCACGTCGAATTCTTTCTTCAATTGCGGCTCGGCCAGACGTTCTTTCCACGGATCCTGTTCGAACGACAGGGAGAATTGCAGGCGCTCGTTCAGGGCTTTGCGGCGTTCCGGGTCTTCCAGCACGGCTTTCTTGATGTGCTCCATGCCGACCCGTTGCAGGTAGTGCACGGTGCGTTCGAGGTAGAAGGCTTCTTCGCGATACAGCTGCAGGAAGGCACCGTTGTATTCGCGGACTTCTTCGGCGGTTTTCAGCTTGACGAAGAACTCGGCGACCTCGGTTTTGATCCCGCCGTTGCCACCGATGTACATCTCCCAGCCCGAATCCACGCCGATAATTCCTACGTCCTTGATCCCCGCTTCCGAGCAGTTGCGTGGGCATCCGGAGACAGCCAGTTTCACTTTGTGCGGCGACCACATGTTGAACAGGTCATGCTCAAGCTCAATGCCCAGTTGCGTCGAATTCTGTGTACCGAAGCGGCAGAACTCACTGCCGACGCAGGTCTTCACCGTGCGAATGGATTTGCCGTAGGCATGGCCGGAAGGCATGTCGAGATCCTTCCAGACGCCGGGCAAATCCTGCTTTTTGATGCCGAGTAAATCGATGCGCTGCCCGCCGGTGACCTTGACCATCGGCACGTTGTACTTGTCGGCGACGTCGGCTATCCGCCGCAATTCCGAAGGATTGGTCACGCCGCCCCACATCCGTGGCACCACCGAATAGGTGCCGTCCTTCTGGATGTTGGCGTGCGCACGTTCGTTGATCAGGCGCGATTGCGGGTCGTCCTTGGCTTCGCCGGGCCAAGTGGAAATCAGGTAATAGTTGAGGGCAGGGCGGCAGGTGGCGCAGCCGTTCGGCGTGCGCCAGTTGAGGTAGCTCATGGTGCCGGCGATGGTCAGCAGATGTTCTTCGCGAATAGCTTGACGAATCTGTCCGTGGTTAAGGTCGCTGCAACCGCAGATGGCTTTTTCGCTTTTCGGTTTGACGTCTGCCGCGCCGCCGACGGTGTTGATCAGGATCTGCTCGACCAGTCCGGCGCAGGAGCCGCAGGAGCTGGCGGCTTTGGTGTGTTTCTTCACTTCATCGACGCTGAACAGGCCGTGTTCCTGAATCGCTTTGACGATGGTGCCTTTGCACACACCGTTGCAGCCGCAGACTTCGGCGGTGTCAGCCATGACCATGGCTTTGTCCTGGCCCTGATGTCCTACATCGCCTAACGCATTTTCGCCAAACATCAGGTGATCGCGGATCTCGCCGATGGCGTGATTCTCACGAATCTGTCGGAAATACCAACCGCCATCTGCCGTATCGCCGTACAGACACGCGCCGACCAGCACGTCATCCTTGATCACCAGTTTTTTGTACACACCGCCGATCGGGTCGGAGAGGGTGATGGTTTCCGTGCCTTCGCCGCCCATGAAGTCGCCGGCGGAAAACAGGTCGATGCCGGTGACTTTCAATTTGGTCGAAGTCACCGAGCCCTGATAACGGGCGAACCCCAGTTGTGCGAGGTGGTTGGCGCAGACCTTGGCCTGTTCGAACAGCGGCGCAACCAGGCCGTAAGCGATGCCGCGATGGCTGGCGCACTCGCCGATCGCGTAGATGCGCGGGTCGTAGGTTTGCAGGGTGTCGTTGACCAGGATCCCGCGATTGCACGGGATGCCGGCCTTTTCCGCGAGTTCGGTGTTGGGACGAATGCCCGCAGCCATCACCACCAGATCGGCGGGAATAATGTCGCCGTTCTTGAATTGCACCGAGCCGACCCGACCGTTGCCCGCGTCGTGCAGGGCTTGGGTTTGTTCGCACAGACGGAAATGCAGGCCACGTGATTCGAGGGCGCTTTGCAGTAAATGGCCACTGGTTTTGTCCAGTTGCCGTTCAAGCAGCCACTCACCGATGTGCACCACGGTGACGTGCATGCCGCGCAGCATCAAGCCGTTGGCGGCTTCGAGACCGAGTAAACCGCCACCGATGACGACCGCGTGCTTGTGGGTTTTTGCCGTGTTGATCATCGCCTGGGTATCGGCGATGTCGCGGTAACCGATCACGCCGTGCAGGGTGTTGCCCGGGATCGGCAAAATGAACGGCGTCGAGCCAGTGGCGATCAGCAGGCGATCGTATTCGGCCTCGGTGCCGTCGTCGGCGATCACTCGACGTTTGACTCGGTCGATCTCCACCACTTTGCGGTTGAGCAACAACTTGATGTGGTTTTCCAGGTACCAGTCGAGGTCGTTGAGGACGATCTCCTCGAAGGTCTGCTCACCGGCCAGCACCGGCGAGAGCAGGATGCGGTTGTAGTTGGTGTGCGGTTCGGCGCCGAAGACGGTGATGTCGTACAGCTCGTTGCTCAGTTTGAGCAGCTCTTCGAGGGTACGAACCCCGGCCATGCCATTGCCGATCATCACCAGTTTGAGTTTTTTCATCAGGTTCTCCGGGGAGCTGCGGCTGGCCTCTTGTGGGCAACAGGCCGTGCTCGAGAAATTTTGCGCAAACAAAAAAAGGCGTCCCGCTAGTTGCCTAGCGAGGACGCCTTTGTCCTGGTCCCGTTCTCTCGGGAAGCGCAGCCTTCGTCGTTGAAGGTTGGGCTTTATGTGTGTGTTGGGTGGGGTAATGCAGTGGTTGTGCCAACTACGGGAAGCGCGAATTCATTGGGTTCCGTCAGCGCTCATATCGGCTTTTATGCACTGTATCGAAGCGGGTTGATCGTTCGTGGGGCGTTCAGGCAGTTGAATTTGTGGTGATTGGGCGGGCACCTTCGCGAGCAAGCTCGCTCCCACAGGGATTTGTGAACGACACAGATCCCTGTGGGAGCGAGCTTGCTCGCGAATGGCGCGACGCGGTTCAACTGTGAAACAACAAAACCAGCAGCACCAGATTACCGAGCAATGCCAGCAACGCCATCGTCCGCCAGACCTTCAACGGCTCCCGCTCCAGCAACGGCCGAGGCCGCACGCTCAAACTGCGTCGCTCGCCCTGTTCCAACACCAACAACCATTCTTCCGCTGTTTCAAAGCGTTGCTGCGGATCAGCCGCCACGCCGCGCTGCAGACTCTGCGCCAGCCATTCCGGCAGATCCGGTCGATAACGCCCGGCACTCACCGCCAGCCCAAATCGCGGCCGCTGAAACGCTTCGATCTCGCCGTAAGGAAAATGCCCCGTAAGCAGGAAATACAAGGTCACGCCCACCGCATACAAGTCCTGCTGCGCACTCGGCGGATCACCGCGAAAGCCTTCCGGGGCGATATAACTCGGCGTCCCCGGCAACGTCGACGGTGCGTCTTCGGACAGTCCCGGGCAATACGCCAGGCCAAAATCCAGCAGCCGCAGCTCACCGTCATCCCCCCAATGCAGATTCTCCGGTTTGATGTCCCGATGCAGAATCTGCCGCCGATGCAGCAGCCCGACTGCACGCAGCAGGCGTTCGGCAATGTCTTGCCACTGCGCCAACGGTAACGCCCCGTTTTTTTGAAAAACCTGCGCCAGCGTCTTGCCGGAATATTCCCGCATTACGTAGTACAAATGCTGACGCTGATTGCACGGATGGACTTCAGGAAAATGCCGTCCGGCCACATGTTTCAGAAACCATTCCTCGGACAACAGCGCTTGCCCGGCACAGGAATCATCAGCGGAACGTGTGGGCAGGGTTTTCAACAGCCACGTCTGACCTTGGCTATCCAGCACGCGATACAGCAACGATTGCTGGCTCTGCGCGACGATGCCTTGCACCTGCCAGCCTTCAAACAACTGGCCAGGTTTCAGCGCTGGCGGCAGTGGCCATTGCTGCAAATGCATCAGCGCATCGCCAAAACTCGCCTCGCCAACCGCATCGACCCGCACCAGCAAAGCGCTGGCGTTGTCCTGACTGCCGGCCAGATGCGCGGCGTTGACCAATGTTTGCGCCGCGCTGTGCAGATCCGGCTGATCACGCAGGATCGCCGCAATCGCGGTATCGCCCAGGGTTGACCAGACGCCATCACTGAGCAGTAAAAAGCTTTCGCCATCACGCAATTCACCGTCGAGAAAATCCAGCACCAAATGTTGATCCAGCCCGAGCGCACGCTTGAGCACATGCTGCATGCCCGGCTGCTCCCAGACGTGATCCTCGCTGATGCGCTGCAACGCGTCGGCGTGCCAGCGGTATACCCGGCAATCTCCTACATGGGCGAGGGTAAAGCGCCGACCGCGCATCACCAAAGCACTGACAGTGGTGAGTAACGGTTGCCCACCGCCATTGGCCTGCAACCAGCGGTTTTGTGCGAGCAGCAAGCGGTCGAGGGCCTGCGCCACGCTCCAGGTTTCCGGGGTGGCGTAATAGTCGAGCGCCAAGGCCTGCAAGGTCGAGCGCGCGGCGAGGCCGCCATCGGCGCATTGGCTGACGCCGTCGGCGATGGCGAACAGATAACCCTTGCTCGCCGCCAGCGCCGGGGCCGGGGTGACCAGGCGCACAGCGTCCTGATTCTCCGTGCGCGGCCCGGTGGCGCTGGCTTCGGCGAAACTCAGTTGCAAGGCCATCGACGCTTCAAACCCGCGCCGCCGTCACCGCTGCCGAACCCCATGTGGTTCTCCAGCGACGCTTGACGCCGTGCAGGCCAAACCACGCCAGCACACCAAGGCTGGCGAACAACCACAGCGCCAGTTGATAACTGCCGGTGCTCTGCTTGATCGCACCCATGCCCGCCGCTAAGGCGAAACCACCAATGCCGCCGGCCATGCCGATCAGCCCGGTCATTACGCCGATTTCCAGACGAAAACGCTGCGGCACCAGTTGGAAAACCGCACCGTTGCCTGCCCCCAAACCGAGCATGGTGCAGACGAAAAGGGCCAGCGCCGCGTAGGAACTTGGCAGGTTGAACCCGACGGCTGCGATGCAGATGGCGGCAACGGTGTACATCGCCAACAGAGTGCGGATGCCGCCGAAACGGTCAGCCAGTGCGCCACCCAATGGGCGCATCAAACTGCCGCCGAACACGCAAGCGGCGGTGTAGTAACCGGCGGTCACCGGGCTCAAACCGTATTGATCGTTGAAATAGCCGGGCAGGGCGCTGGCCAAGCCGATAAAGCCGCCGAAGGTGACGCTGTAGAAGAACATGAACCACCAACTGTCGCGGTCGCCGAGGGCTTTGAAGTAGTCGGTCATGGCTTTGGCTTTTGGCCGTTCCGGCGCGTTTTTCGCCAGCCAGGCGAACAGCACCAGCGTCAGGATCAGCGGAATCAAGGCGAAGCCGAAAACATTGCTCCAGCCGTAAGCGGCGGCGAGCACCGGGGCGAGCAGCGCGGCGAACACGGTGCCGGAGTTGCCCGCGCCAGCGATGCCCATGGCTTTGCCCTGATGTTGCGGCGGGTACCATTGCGAGGCCAGCGGCAGGGCGACGGCAAACGAAGCGCCGGCCATGCCGAGGAACAGGCCGAGGATCAGCGCTTGTTCGTAACTGTGGATGCCGATTTTCCAAGCCCCGAACAGTGCGCAGATGACGATGACCTGGCCAATCAGCCCGGCGGTTTTCGGCGACAGTCGATCGGCGAGCATGCCCATGATGAAGCGCAGAACGGCACCAGCAAGGATCGGCGTGGCGACGACGAGGCCGCGTTGTTGTGTGGTCAGGTGCAGGTCGGCGGCGATCTGCACCGCCAAAGGGCCGAGCAAGTACCAGACCATGAAGCTCAGGTCGAAATAGAGGAAGGCCGCGAACAATGTCGGGGTGTGGCCGGATTTCCAGAAGCTTGAATTCATCGCGCACCTCAGCTGAAAAGAGTCTCGGAAGGAGTCATGCAACAGCAGGTGGGGCGCCGCACGGCCGCACCACCGGCCCCGGTCTGTGGGGCCAAAACGCAAAAACGCCGCTACCTGCTGCGCCGGGTGGGGCGAACGGGTGAGCGACGTCTTTGTCGTGGGTGGGGCAACCGCCGTTGGTTACCTGAGGGAATGCTTAGCGAGATTTGTGCCAACAGCGGGAAATCAAAAGCCCCTCACCCTAGCCCTCTCCCGGAGGGAGAGGGGACTGACCGGGGGATGCTCGCGAAGTACGTCGACCTGTGATTTCTGTTGTGAATCCATAATCGACTCGGTCTTTCAGGTCGATGTTTGACGCCAGACACCTAGATCAGTCCCCTCTCCCTCCGGGAGAGGGCTAGGGTGAGGGGCTTTTCAGCGGTGAAAACACCTCAACCCAACAACTCACTCATGGCAATAATCTGCTCCGCCACTTGAATCAGCTTCTGCTGCCGGCTCATCGCCTGGCGCCGCATCAGCGTGTACGCCTCTTCCTCATTGCAGTCCTTCATCTTCATCAACAAGCCCTTGGCCAGTTCAATCCGCTTGCGCTCCGCCAGCTGTTGATCACGCGCCTGCAACTGCGCGCGCAACGCCTGATCACTCTCGAAACGCGCCATCGCCACATCGAGAATCGGCTGCAACCGCTGGGCGTGAATGCCTTCGACGATGTAGGCACTGACCCCGGATTTGATCGCCTGACGCATCACCCCCGGGTCATGTTCGTCGGTAAACATCACGATCGGCCGAGGCTGGTCGCGGCTGACCAGCACCACTTGTTCCATGACATCGCGGCTCGGTGACTCGGTATCGATCAGGATCACGTCCGGGCGCACCGTTTCGACGCGCGCGGGCAGGTCGATGGTCAGGCCGGATTCGTCGATGACTTCAAAACCGGCTTCGGTCAGCGCCGCTTTCAGACGTCCGACTTTTTTCGCGGTGTCGTTGATCAGCAGAATGCGCAACATGTTCGCGTCTCCTGTCAGCGGCGGGCGAGAAGGGCTGAGTCGTCGCTCATGGCGTGCAGTTTGAAGCTGCGCGCATAAGCGGCCGGGTCGCTGCCGTCCCAGATTTTGCCGTCGAGCAACTGGCTGCTGCGCATGTCGGTGCCCCACGCGGCGACGCCGACTGCGGTGGCAGCGTCGCGATACAGATCGAGTTGCTGAACCTGACGGGCGACGGCGAGGTAATCCGGATCCTCGCGCAGCAAACCCCAGCGGCGGAACTGGGTCATGAACCACATACCGTCGGACAAGTACGGCAAATTCACCTCGCCATGGCCGTGGAAACGCAGCGCATGAGGATCCTGCCAGCGGTTGCCGAGGCCATCGGCGTAATCACCGAGAAAACGCGGTTCGATGCACGCCACTGGCGCGTCGAGATATTCCGGCGCGCTGAGCAACTGCGCGGTGCTGCGGCGGTTTTCCGGGCTTTCTTCAATGAAACGGCTGGCTTCAAGTATCGCCATCACCAACGCGCGTGCGGTGTTCGGGTATTGCTCGACGAATTCGCGGGTGCAGCCGAGGACTTTTTCCGGGTGATCGGGCCAGATGGTCTGGCTGGTGGCGAGGGTGAAGCCGAGATCCTGCTGCACCGCGCTGGCGGCCCACGGTTCGCCTACGCAAAAACCGTCGATGCGCCCGGCTTGCAAGTGCGCGACCATTTGCGGCGGCGGCACCACCACGCTGTCGACATCCTGCAGCGGATGAATGCCCTGACTCGCCAGCCAGTAATAAAGCCACATCGCGTGGGTGCCGGTGGGGAAGGTCTGGGCGAAGGTGAGTTTTGCGCGGCTTTGGTGCACGTGGCGATCCAGCGCGTCAGGACTGGTCACGCCGAGGTTCTGCAAACCGTGCGAAAGATTCAGGCTCTGGCCGTTTTGATTGAGGCTCATCAGCACCGCCATGTCGGTCGGCGCGACACCGCCGATGCCCAGGTGCACCGCGTAAATCAGCCCGTACAAACTGTGCGCGGCGTCGAGTTCGCCGCTGACCAGTTTGTCGCGCAATCCTGCCCAGGAGGTCTGGCGCTTGAGGTTCAGGGTCAATCCGTAAGGCTGAGCAAAGCCTTGCGTGGCCGCGACCACCACCGAGGCGCAATCGCTCAGGGCCATGAAGCCGAGGTTGATTGCACTCTTTTCCGGAGCATCGCTGCCGTTGACCCAGGCCAGCGGCCCTACCGAAGGTTCATTCATCCAACGCTACCTCGAAAAAAAACGCCGCCGCGGACTTTGCGCAGGCAAAACCCGGGACGACGCCATTGTCCTTGCCCGCACGCCGCCATTGGCCTGCAAGCTGATAACGATGCCGGTGCAAGGCATATGCCACTCGCCGCGATTTGCGCGTGCGCCTCGCGCGGTGGGGCGATGCCCGGCTATAATCGCCGCCTCTTTTCGCCGCCCGAGTCAAAGCCGCCCATGTACACCCTGGCCCGTCAGATGTTGTTCAAACTTTCCCCGGAAACCTCCCACGATCTGTCGCTGGATCTGATCGGCGCGGGCGGACGTTTGGTCCTCAACGGCTTGCTGTGCAAGGCGCCGGCAAAAGTCCCGGTGACCGTCATGGGCCTGGAATTCCCCAACCCGGTGGGTTTGGCGGCCGGTCTGGACAAGAACGGCGCAGCCATCGATGGCTTCGCGCAACTGGGTTTCGGTTTTGTCGAAATCGGTACCGTGACCCCGCGTCCACAGCCGGGCAACCCGAAACCACGGATTTTCCGTCTGCCGGAAGCCGAGGCGATCATCAATCGCATGGGGTTCAACAACCTCGGTGTCGATAATCTGTTGGCGCGCGTGGCGGCGGCGAAATACAAGGGCGTGCTGGGCATCAACATCGGCAAGAATTTCGACACGCCGGTTGAGCGTGCAGTCGATGATTACCTGATCTGCCTGGACAAGGTTTACGCCCACGCCAGCTACGTGACCGTCAACGTCAGCTCGCCGAATACCCCGGGCCTGCGCAGTTTGCAGTTCGGTGATTCGCTCAAGCAGTTGCTCGCCGATCTGGCCACGCGCCGTGCCGAACTGGCGTTGCGTCATGGCAAGCATGTGCCGCTGGCGATCAAGATCGCGCCGGACATGACCGACGAAGAAACCGCGCAGGTGGCGCAGGCGCTGATCGACACCGGGATGGACGCGGTGATCGCGACCAACACCACCCTGAGCCGTGTCGGCGTTGAAGGCATGGAGCATGGCGACGAGGCGGGCGGTTTGTCTGGCGCTCCGGTGCGTGAGAAGAGCACCAATACGGTGAAAGTGCTGGCGGGCGAGTTGGCTGGGCGGTTGCCGATTATTGCTGCTGGCGGGATTACTGAAGGCAAGCATGCGGCGGAGAAGATTCTCGCGGGTGCGAGTCTGGTGCAGATTTACTCGGGCTTCATCTATAAGGGCCCGGCGCTGATCCGTGAATCCGTAGACGCAATCGCCGCCCTGCGCAAATAACCCGACCCGATACGGTCAATGTAGGAGCTGCCGAAGGCTGCGATCTTTTGATCTTGATTCTAAAAAACAAGATCAAAAGATCGCAGCCTTCGGCAGCTCCTACAGGGGTAGTTGCCCGCCGATCGAAAGGTGGGGGCCGTCGATTCTGCAGGCATAAAAAAGGGCTCCTCGAAGGAGCCCCTGGGCCGTAGCCCGCCGTCCGGGAAGGACGTGCATGGTAAGTCGTTACAAATTCAGATTGTCGTGTCGGAGTAAGTGCCCTGTGTCAGCCGACGGCGTGAAGTTCGTTGAGTCTATGGATTCCCGCAGTGCCGGTCATACCGTCCCAGTTGTCGCCGCGTCCTTCTCGCCAGCCGTTAATCCAGGCTTGACGTACCGACGGTAGAGTAAATGGGCAAAGCTCCCGGGATTTGCCACCAACGCCATATTGATATCCGCGCAAAAATGCTCTTTCCAACGGATCACGCTTAAGTCTTCTCATAGGGTGTTGCCCTCACTTGTTGACTGTTTGTGTCGCGTCGACCTCAATCGAGGTCTGGCAGAAAAAACTCTGCCGTGGTGCGGCTCGCTGCCGACGTGGCGAGCCAAGGTGTTGACGCCGTTGCGACGTCAACCTGTGGTCAGTTCTAACCAATGAGTCACACCGATGGAATGACCGTTTTGTCATAAGGACGTAACGAAAAGGGTGCTATAGCGATAAGTAACCGCGTATTTATTGAACGTTTATTGAGCAAACCCCGGTATGATCGGCCCCGCGCTGGATGATGGGCTTAATTCTTTAGTGAGAATGACCCACGTTTGCGCTGGGGTACTATTCGACGAAGGGTCGCTTTAAGACTTTTTGTTACTCCAACTTTTTTATCTGTCCTTGCATCTAAGCTCTTTTAACCCGAGCAGCGGGGATGGAACGGCACACCTTCGTGCCACGCGGGCGTTCTTTTAGAAAAGCGCCTGATTGAAAACCGGATCGGCAATGCGTTGCCGATTCACTAGCCAAAGGCTTTGGAAATACCATGTCCGACAGTTTCGAACTCTTCCTCACTTGCCCTAAAGGCCTTGAAGGCCTGCTCATCGAGGAAGCCGTCGGGCTTGGCCTTGAAGAAGCGCGCGAGCACACCTCCGCCGTGCGTGGCATGGCGACCATGGAAACCGCTTATCGCCTGTGCCTCTGGTCGCGTCTGGCCAACCGCGTGTTGCTGGTGCTCAAACGCTTCCCGATGAAGGACGCCGAAGACCTGTACCACGGCGTACTCGACGTCGAGTGGCAGGATCACATGCTTAGCGACGGCACTCTGGCCGTTGAATTCAGCGGCCACGGCTCGGGCATCGACAACACCCACTTCGGCGCGCTGAAGGTCAAAGATGCCATCGTCGACAAACTGCGCACGCCGCAGGGCGACCGTCCGTCGATCGACAAGCTCAATCCGGATCTGCGCATTCACCTGCGCCTTGATCGCGGCGAAGCGATTCTCTCCCTCGACCTCTCCGGCCACAGCCTGCACCAGCGCGGCTATCGCTTGCAGCAGGGCGCGGCGCCGCTGAAGGAAAACCTCGCGGCAGCGATCCTGATCCGTTCCGGCTGGCCACGCATTGCGGCCGAAGGCGGCGCGCTGGCTGACCCGATGTGCGGTGTCGGTACGTTCCTCGTCGAAGCCGGAATGATCGCCGCCGATATGGCGCCGAACCTGCGTCGTGAGCAGTGGGGTTTCACTGCCTGGCTCGGTCACGTGCCAGCGCTGTGGAAAAAACTGCATGAAGAAGCTGCTGAACGCGCCGCTGCCGGTCTGGCCAAGCCACCGCTGTGGATTCGCGGTTACGAAGCCGATCCACGCTTGATTCAACCGGGCCGCAACAACGTTGAGCGCGCCGGTCTGAGCGAGTGGATCAAGATCTATCAGGGCGAAGTCGCCACTTTCGAGCCGCGTCCGGATCAGAACCAGAAAGGTCTGGTCATCTGCAACCCGCCGTACGGCGAGCGTCTCGGTGACGAAGCCAGCCTGTTATACCTCTACCAGAACCTCGGCGAGCGTCTGCGTCAGGCTTGCCTGAACTGGGAAGCGGCGGTGTTCACCGGCGCGCCGGATCTCGGCAAGCGCATGGGCATCCGCAGCCACAAACAGTATTCGTTCTGGAACGGCGCGTTGCCGTGCAAGCTGTTGCTGATCAAGGTCACTCCGGATCAGTTCGTCACTGGCGAGCGTCGTACGCCGGAACAGCGTCAGGCCGAGCGTGAGCAAGCGGCTTACGATCAAACCCCGGATGAGCCGCAAGAGCGCAAGTTCAACAAGAACGGCAACCCGATCAAACCGACGCCAGCCCCGGCACCGGTGATCGAGCAGCCGCGCTTGAGCGAAGGCGGGCAGATGTTTGCCAACCGTCTGCAAAAAAATCTCAAGGCGATGAGCAAGTGGGTCAAGCGCGAAGGCATCGATTGCTACCGCGTCTACGATGCCGACATGCCTGAGTACGCGATGGCGATCGATCTGTATCACGACTGGGTGCACGTGCAGGAATACGCCGCGCCGAAGTCGATCGATCCGGAAAAAGCCTCGGCGCGCATGTTCGACGCACTGGCCGCGATTCCGCAGGCTCTGAACGTCGACAAGAGCCGTGTGGTGGTCAAACGCCGTGAGCGCCAGAGCGGCACCAAGCAATACGAGCGTCAGAGCGCGCAGGGCAAGTTCAATGAAGTGACCGAGGGCGGCGTGAAGTTGCTGGTCAACCTCACCGACTACCTCGACACCGGCCTGTTCCTTGATCACCGCCCAATCCGCATGCGCATTCAGAAAGAGGCCGAGGGCAAGCGTTTCCTCAATCTGTATTGCTACACCGCGACCGCCAGCGTGCACGCAGCCAAGGGCGGCGCGCGCAGCACCACCAGCGTCGACCTGTCGAAAACCTACCTCGACTGGGCGCGCCGCAACCTGTCGCTGAACGGCTTCTCGGACAAGAACCGTCTGGAGCAGGGCGATGTGATGGTCTGGCTGGAAAGCTGCCGTGAAGAGTACGACCTGATCTTCATCGATCCGCCGACCTTCTCCAACTCCAAGCGCATGGAAGGCATCTTCGACGTGCAGCGTGATCAGGTGCAGTTGATTGACCTGGCCATGGCGCGTCTGGCGCCGGGCGGCGTGTTGTACTTCTCCAACAACTTCCGCAAGTTCCAGTTGGAAGAGAACCTGACCGAGCGTTACGCGGTTGAGGAAATCAGCGCACAGACCATTGATCCGGATTTCGCCCGCAACACCAAGATCCACCGCGCCTGGAAAATAACGGCTCGTTGACGCTTCGCCAGACTGGATCCACAGAGCCTTGATTTTTAAAGGCTCTTGGATCCAGTCAGCGCTAGCCAAATTAATGGCTAATAGCTATAACTCAACCCATGGCCAAGGGGTTTTTCCCGGAACATTGGCGTAGTGAGTTGTCCTTATGTCGTTGCACCCCGTGCGCCCGAAGATACTGGGTTTTATCAGCGAAGAAGTCTCGGCCTGGCTGGTCGCGCTGCTGGTATTGCTCGCCGGCGGGATTCTCACGGGGCTGCTCGCCTGGGCCACCCTCAACGAATTTCATCAGCAATTGCGTCAGCGTTTCCAACTGCTGACCAATGAACGTTACAGCCGCATCGAAGAACGCTTTGAAGATCAAGAGCAACGCCTCGACGGTCTGCGCCGTTTCTTCTCCAATTCTGAATCGGTGTCCCGCGCCGAATTCGACGGTTACACCCAACCTCTGTTACTGCGTACTCAAGCCTATTCGTTCGCCCTCAAGGTCAGTGGCGCCGAGCGCGCGGCGTTTGAGCAGCGCGTGCGGGATGACGGCCTGGGCGATTTCACCATTCGCGAACTGAATGCCCATGGCGAGTTGCAACTGGCCGCGCCTCGCGATCAGTACGTGCCGGTGCTGTACAGCCAGACCCAGAGCAAGCTCGGCTCGCCGCTGGGTTACGACTTGCTCGCGCAACCGATGCGCCGTGACACGCTGATGCGTGCCGATCAGTTGAACAATCTGGCGGTGTCGCAACCGTTGCACCTGGTCAGCACCGAACCTTCCTACGCGCGCGGGGTGCTTTTGGTGGCTCCCGTGATCCATGAGGGTGAGCAGCAGTCGTTCGGTTATGTCGCGGCGGTGATCAGCATGCGCCAGCTGCTCGCCGACGGTTTGCCGGACGCGTTTCATGACTATCTGTCGGTGCGCATTCTTGATCTGTCGACCAATGATCAGCACGAAGTGTTGTTCGAATCGACCAATGAGCCGGCGCCGAGTGACTTGTCTGCGACTCGCCTGTTGCGAATGGCCGATCACGACTATCAGGTCGATATCCTGCCGAGCGAAGCGTTTATGCAGGCCAACCATTCGTCGGTTGGCAGCATCGTGATTCTCGGTGGACTGCTCAGCGTTTTGCTCAGTGCGCTGCTGTATGTGCTGGTTAGTCAGCGTCAGCGCGCGGTGCGCATGGTCGAGCAACGCACCGAGGAGCTGCACGCCAGCGAACAGGAATTGCGCGGCACCCATGGTCAGTTGCGCGGGGTGCTCAACGCGGCGACTCAAGTGGCAATCATCGCCACCGACCTGCGCGGCGTGATCAGCACGTTTAATCCCGGCGCCGAGCAAATGCTCGGTTACAGCAGCGTTGACGTTATCGGCCACATGACTCTGGAAAACCTGCATCTGCCGCGAGAACTCGCCACACGTTCGGCGGAGTTGAGCGCGCGTTACGGCAAAAGCATTCCGACTTGCCACGCGATGCTGGTTGAGGGCGGCGAAGTCGGTGGTCATGAAGCGCGCGAGTGGACGTTGGTGCGCAGCGATGGCAGTCATCTGCCAGTGAACATGCTCGCCACCCCGGTGCTCGACGAGCAGGGGCTTTGGGTCGGGCATCTGGCGATCTGCATCGACATCACCGAGCGCAAGCGTGTGCACGAGGCGCTGGCGGCGCGGGATGTGTTGCTGAAGAAACTCAGCGCCCACGTCCCCGGCGGCATTTACCAGTTCAAGATGGAATTCGACGGGCGCTTTAGCGTGATCTACGCCAGCGACGGCATTCGTGAGATCTACGAGCTGGAGCCGGATGTGTTGCTACTGAATGCCGAGGCGATCTTCACCCGCATTCATCCGCAGGACACCACGCGGGTGCGCGCTTCGATCCGTGAGTCGGCGGACAACCTCAGCCCGTGGCGCGAGGAATACCGCGTGCAACTGCCTGAGCGAGGTTTACGCTGGGTGCGCGGCGAGGCGACGCCGGAAGAGCTGCCGGGCGGTGGAGTGTTGTGGCATGGCTATATTTCCGACATTTCCGACCTCAAACGCGTCGAGGAAGAACTGCGTGCGCTGTCGGTGACGGACTCGCTGACCGGCATTCATAACCGTCGTTATTTCCAGGAACGCCTGACCACTGAAATGGCCCGGGTCGAGCGTGGCGGCGGCGAGTTGTCGGTGATCATGCTCGACATCGACCACTTCAAACGCATCAACGACCAGTACGGGCATGCCGTGGGCGATCGGGTGTTGCAAGCGGTGTGCGAGCGCATTGGCCACCGGTTGCGGCGTACTGATGTGTTCTGCCGTTTGGGCGGCGAGGAATTCATGGTGCTGTGCCCAGACATCGACGGCGAGCACGCGCACATGCTGGCGGTTGAGCTGTGGCAGGGCTTGCGGGGCGCGCCGGTGGATGTGGTCGGCGTGGTCACGGCGAGTTTCGGCATCGCCAGTTGGCGCACGGGAGAGGGCGCGGATGCGCTGCTGCTACGCGCGGATTCCGGCGTGTACGCGGCAAAACAGGGCGGCCGCGATCGCGTCGAACAGATGAGCTAACGGCTAAACCCTTGTAGGAGCAAGGCTCGCCCGCGAAAGCGTCGGTTCAGTCACCCACTTCATTGACTGATACGACGCCTTCGCGGGCAAGCCTTGCTCCTACAGAAGATCAAAAGATCGCAGCCTTCGGCAGCTCCTACATGTTCACCTGTAGGAGCTGCCGAAGGCTGCGATCTTTTGCTTTTTTGCTTTTAGAGGACTGACGCAGTCTGCGGTAGCTTCGGCTGGCGATACAGATCCAGCAGCACCTGATCCAGTACCGACGAGGCGCCAAACGGGGCTTTGTCGTTGAGGATCGCCACCACCGCCCAGGTATTGCCATTGACGTCACGGCTGAAGCCGGCAATCGCCCGCACGGTGTTCAAGGTGCCGGTCTTGACGTGCGCTTCGCCGCGCATCGCTGTGGTTTTCAGGCGTTTACGCATGGTGCCGTCGGTACCGGCGATCGGCAGCGAGCTGATGTATTCAGCGGCATACGGGCTGTGCCACGCGGCTTGTAGCATGTTCGCCATTTCACGGGCGCTGACGCGTTCAGCGCGGGACAGGCCGGAGCCGTTCTCCATCACCAGGTGCGGCGCGGTGATGCCTTTCTTCGCCAGCCACTGACGGACAACGCGTTGCCCAGCCTTGGCATCATCGCCGTCGGCGTCGTTGCGGAATTTCTGGCCGAGGCTCAGGAACAGCTGCTGGGCCATGGTGTTGTTACTGTATTTGTTGATGTCGCGAATGATCTCGGCCAGATCCGGCGAATAAGCGCGAGCCAGCAGTTTGGCGTTGCTTGGCGTGGTCGCCAGGCGATCGCGGCCCTGAATGCTGCCGCCCAGTTCTTTCCAGATCGCGCGCACGGCGCCGGCGGTGTAAGTCGCGTGGTCGAGCAGCGACAGATAAGTCTGCGAGCTGCAGCCTTCGCCCAACTGGCCGCCAACGGTCACGGTCACGCTGCCATCGGCTTGCGGCACCGGGTTGTAGCGCACGCCGCCGGTGCATTGCTTCGACGGCAGGGCTTTGACGGTGTTTTCGATGTGGATGCTGGCAATCGGCGGCTCGACCGAGATCAGTACGCGGCCACCGTCGTTGCGCGCGACAAAGCGCAGGGCTTTGAGGTTGACCAGCAGCGAGTCCGGCTTGACCAGGAACGGCTTGTTCTCGTCATTGCCGTCATCGTTGAATTCCGGCAGTTGCGGCTGGATAAAGAAGTTGCGGTCGAGCACCAGATCACCGGTGATCTGCGTCACGCCGTTGGCGCGCAGGTCGCGCATCAGCAGCCAGAGTTTTTCCATGTTCAACTTCGGATCGCCGCCACCCTTGAGGTAGAGGTTGCCGTTGAGAATGCCGCCGCTCAGTGTGCCGTCGGTGTAGAACTCGGTTTTCCACTGATGATTGGGGCCGAGCATTTCCAGCGCCGCGTAGGTGGTCACCAGTTTCATGGTCGAGGCCGGATTGACCGACACGTCGGCGTTGAAAACGGTCGCCGTGCCCGGCCCGTCGAGCGGCACCATCACCAGCGACAAGGCGCTAGGCTGCAATTTGCTCGCCTTGAGGGCTTTTTCGACATTCGGGGTGAGGGAAGTATTGATGGTGGCAGCGGAAACAGGCAGGGCCAGAGGCAGAAGAAGGCCGGCGAGAAACAGTGGACGCAACGATTTGATCATATGAAATAAAACCCTACAGCCGAGGGGAAAAAGACGAGGACATGGATGAAAAGGTCCTCAGTGGTCACGAAAGTGTCGGCATTATGCCCCAAGGTGTAACCGATTGTGGCTTCCTCGGGGTGGCGATTCGTTGATTTTTTTACAGGCGGTCGGCCTCTGTGTCCAGAGAGGCGGGCAAACGATTGCTGAAACTGGTAAAGTGCCCGCCGTATTTACTTAAGAGGATTGTTCCAATGGCGACTAACCGTTCCCAGCGTCTGCGCAAAAAACTGTGCGTTGATGAATTTCAAGTTTTGCTAATTAGCAAAAAATAGTTCGAATGTTGTCAAAAATGCCTTGTCGCTTCTCTCTCTCAAGTACCCACTCTTCCCTCAAATATCCAGCCGCTCTCAGCGGAGCACTCCCTCGGGGTGTGCCACGGTAGTCCAGCCACCACTGTCGCAACATCAGGCAACTTTCCAACCTCCAGTCAGCCAGTCATACCGTTTACTTCGACAAACGGAGATGGTCGTGTGTCTCAAAGGTAATCAACCACCGCCACAAAGCAGTTGAAACTCACTGTGATTAGAGCCCGTTGTGCCGCTATGAGGTTCGGAATTTCGTCATCCGTGGGATGCTCTATTGCGATTGCGCGAGCGTTGCTTCCTGCTGGTGATGTTTTGGACAGAACTGAGGAATGATCTGGTCAGATGTCAGGGCGAAGTTTCTGCGCTGGTGGCGGATAAACGAGGAGGGTGACAAATACGAGGAAACCCAGGGGGAGCTCAATTTGACTACGAAAGGCATTTATCCTGAGCCAGAAACAAAAAGGGCCATCACAATGGATGGCCCTTCGAGCATCACGCTACCGGATTAATTGGTTTTTCCGGATACCAGACGTCCAGCAGCGGGCTGACTTCAACGCTGGTCAGCTCGGTGCGACCTTTGAGCCAGGCTTCAACGGCAGCGCGCTGCTCCGCAGTGACCGAGCCCCGTTTCTGCAGGCAAACCAGACCGTAGTCATCACCGCCAACATAGCCAAGCCCATTGGCTTCCATGGCCTCTTTGAGGAATGCGTCGAGGAATGCATCGATTGCCTCGTCAGCCAAATCTTCCTTGAAGTCCAGGTTCAGCTCAAAGCCCAATTCCTGGAACTCATCTACACAGAGCTTTTTGCGCAGACGCTGGGAGCGGTTAGTGGCCATTGAAACAATCCTCTTAAGTAATAACGCCGCGCATCTTACCAGCTAAGTGACATGCC
Source organism: Pseudomonas sp. NPDC088429 (assembly GCF_044753305.1). NCBI lineage: Bacteria > Pseudomonadati > Pseudomonadota > Gammaproteobacteria > Pseudomonadales > Pseudomonadaceae > Pseudomonas > Pseudomonas sp. NPDC088429. The sequence goes on from NZ_JBIVMX010000021.1 coordinate 22,647, forward strand.
TGCCCGGATGAGTGAAATGCACCGACGAGGTGACCACCGGCATCTCCTAAGCCCTAAGCGTTCCAATGCCCATACACTGTAGATCTGGATAGCCCTAGCTTTTCCATCACATCTTTCCGGCTAAATCCTGCCGCCTTCAGTTCCCTAATAGCCTGAGCATTTTTAGATCCTTCCGGCTTTCCTCGTGAGCGCTGCACAAGCGTCTCGTCAACAATCTGTGTGGCCAGAAGATTCAAGCCTCCCTCTGCTCGGAAACTCTCAAGCTGGGCAATTGCTCGTTCCAAAGCGGCTTCTGGAGCCTCGCCATTACTCATGGAAATACTGATGGCCAAAAGCGCCACAGGATCAAAACTCATCGGGCCGGAAAGCTCGATCAATTTATCAACGGTGATGTTGATCTTTCCACGTTCGAGCGCACTGATGTTTGTGCGCGCTGTAACAGACGCCAAGTCTTCGTATGCCAGCCCTCGCACCGACCGGATTACCCGAATCGTTGCGGCAATCTCTTTCTTGAGCGACATGATTGCCCCTAAAAAGCGAGGATAGGGCCACATTCGAAGTGTTTAAATAAACGTCGATTGGTGTTATTATTCGGGATGACTTCTATTGAAAGCCTAGTGAGCTGCCGTTGCAGCTGCCTCTAGGCGTCCGATGGCGCCTCGCATTGACCTAATCGAGTTCGAAGGATCGTAAACGTATTAAATGTATTGACGCGTTCAAACCAGCAAATGTTGGTATTTCTTTCGGTCATGGAAGCGGCGAGCTGATTGTTAAATGGGCATGGAAGCGAAAATTCAAGTGGGTTGCTGCACGTGCGCACCTCAGACGGGTATCTAAAAATGTTTATTTCTGATGAGGCGTACTCAGTTCGTTTTCCAGGTTTTTTTGAAGACGGGCAGACCGGATGGAGAAAACTCGAGCGGCAATCGATGGATCCTTGGTATCAAGTCGTGCGGCGGATCTGTGAGGGATCAAGGCACCGCATTGAGAAATTGATATCAACAAATGCCTCTGTATTGGTCGATATCCTCGCGGAGAACAACCAAACCAAAATGGTTGAAGTAGTCCAGGTCATAACGCCGCCTTGGATGAACTCCACTTCGTTGGATCACATGGAGAAACTGGTCGAGTTGACCGCTGGGTACGATCAACGCGGCGAGTACGTTTTGCTTCACAAGGTCGAGAGTGGTGCCGTTTACAGCACCTCAATGAATGGCGCAGTCGACGCGAGTCTGCTCACCGACGTGAGGACGATCTATGAAGACATCACGTCAAGCGCATCCTCAGCCTGTGAATGATCACAACGTCGACTGAGGGCTCAAAATGGCAACGCTAGAAGAAATTGCACAGCTCTTTTACGGAGATGGAGCAGCAATTCCTGGCTGGGGCGGCTCTCAGGAAGACCTGATTGTTTTGGCAGCAAGGGTCTTCCCAGGCAAAGCATTCTGCATCGTTCGCCATTGGATTTTGATCGACCTCGCCGTGACACCTGGTGAAAAGGAAAAGCTCACGAACCTCGGCCTGCTTCCCATGACCCTATTCGCTCACGAGATAGTCCTGGATAGCAGAGGTCGTTTCCAGCCTGGCATGTGGGTGCGCAGCAATTTCGGCCTGTCTTTCAGCCAGGGCTGTATGTTTGAAACCAACAGTACCGTCTACCTCCTCTGGGGCCCAGGCCAGCGAAAAGAAGCGACTGTGGGGGCTGCTTTTTCGATGTCGGCCGGATAAGTGATCTGTGCGGACAAAACATTTGAATTCGTTTTGGAGCCTTTCGGGATGTCTGAAATCATCGAGGTCGAATTTCACAGCAAAGAGTTGACCGACTTTCAGCTGGATCGCCTAGAGCGAGCAAGCATTCGAAAATATTCGGCACCGGTCACTGGGTTCATCAGTGACGCCTTCATCGCAAATGACACATGCCTTGGCGTTTCTTTCGATCACGTTGGGCAGGATGACGCGTTTCGCCCATCAGATGGCGGCCTCATTCGAACAGGAAAAATTCAGAGGGCATGGAAAGAGGGAGGTTACTGGCTTCTCGAGACTCAAAATGGCAACTACGTCCTCTGCAGTTTCCTACGAGGCTTTGGGCGGCGTAGCTTTTGCGAGTTGCTTCGATCAGGTGAGCGTTGCTGAGAGGTCAATGCAGCAACGTTATGATGGGTTGATTGTTAAATCACTGTAGATTCGGCGGCTGTCACGCGTTTAATAAAACGGCTGTAACTAGCTTTTTGTGTTGCTGGCAACTGCCTCGCCTCCAAGAGATAAAACGCTCGATATTCGTAACAACTCGCTAATCGGCCCGCTCCACAGGCGGGAGATGAAACTGCTGATATTCGTCTGAGGCCCGCGTTTTCTGGCTCAAACGGCCATGGGGGAGCTGAGAGATGAAACTCGATATTCGCCTCAGCCATCTGATTAATCCCGCACGAGCTGGCGGGAGATGAAGCTCCTGATATTCATCCGAGCCCCGCGTTTCCTGGCTCAAACTGCGATGAAGAGTCGATTGATGAAACGCTCGGTATTCGTCTCGGGGAGCTGATTCGACCCGCTCCAGACGGTGGGAGATGAATCTGCTGATATTCGTCTGAGACCCGCGTTTGTTGGGTCAAACGGCCTTGGAGAGGTGAGAGATAAAACCCTCCAAATTCGTATTAGCCAGCTGATTCGGCACGCCGCTCCAGGTGGGAGATGAACCTACCGATATTCGTCCGAACCCCCATGTTGCGAGTCGCAGCAGCCTTGAAGCGGAAAGACAACTCGATGTTCGCATCAGTCAGGTAATTCGCCCCGTGTCACGTGGGGGGAGATGAAACCCTCAATATTCATCTGAGGCCCGTTGTCGCAGGCTAAAAAACAGCCACGTAACGAGAGATAGGCTTCAGAAGCTCCGTATGTCGTCGCTGAAAACGCTGTGAGTTTCTACGTCTTCGTTGTAGGCATCTACGGCTTCCCTGTTCTCTATTTCTCGCGCTGTATCGTATTCAGGGCCTCGGCCAGAGCCTCATTTTTTTAGTCCGTACTGCTAGCCGCTCGCGCGGAATAGCGATTGCTTTTCTTCCGGCGGCACAACGAAAATGTACAGCGCAAACATTACTTTCCAGCGGGTACATTTTGCCTTGGGGCTCGATATGGGACATCTCAGCTTGGAGGATATCTATCCCGGCGACGTAGCCGACTACGGCCATATGCGCGTGGGTATAACCGACCTTTACGTGAAAGAAAATCACGCCATTTATGGTTTGACTACGCTTGGTGAATACCGCGAGATGACTAGTCAGCTTTTGCGCGACGACGCGGTGCAAATGATCATCAGCGACAAACTGGCCGCATTACCCGAGGACTACGATCCATGGATCTGGCGGATCAACCGCCATCGAGCCTTACGCGCCAAGTACGGGGATAAATTCGATCCTTGGTCAGATGACTGACTGCCTTCAGACTTCCAATTCCAAACGCAAGGGCCTCAGCACTGCTGGCAACCGCTCCGCTGGCAGTTACTAAAGCAAATGCCCCATCAGCGCCAACAACTCCTTGGGGCATGCGCCGGGATATGATGAGCCAGAGCTTTACTACCAGAGTCGATCAGCTTTGGACTGTGTATTGCAGGTGAGGCGCGTTTCGTCACCGATAGCGTAATAGCCAGTTATGCCATACGAGAAGTGCCAAGCTAATTTTGTGTGTGGATTTCCTTCAAGTGAGACCGTACGCTCCACCGCAACATTAAGAATGTGGTATCAAAAGCCATCTGCAGGGAAGATCAGGATTGGAAATTCTTGGGGTAAAAGCGAATCGGGTCTGGCTTGAACTAGGTGAGGCTTCGATGTGGGGGCGCAATCGAATTGATCTCCTAACTGGCCCTAACGGGTCTGGAAAATCAGAGATTCTTAGCTTTCTCGCAAACACATTTAGAAGTCGAACATCAAAAAACCTCCAAGGAGTAATCAAATGGAGGTATGAAGATTCGTATTATAGATCTGACGTCATTGGGCAGGAAACTTTTGAGCCCGCGCGAGTAATCGCACAAACATATAGCCCCTTTAACAGATTTCCATCACCTGTAGGTCATAGTTCGTCATTGACCAGCATCTATTCTGAAGGTGATTTGTCGGACTCTATTTATGTTTGTGCTGGGCTACATAAGTCCACCCGTATAGTGAGCTCCAGTCTTTCGAAAAATACGCTAGAACAAGCTATATATCGCTTGAGCGAGTCGCCGGAAAGTGCTAGCGCCATATTACGAGTAATGAGTAATCTACATATTTCAGATCAGATTAGTTTTACCTATGAGGCAAGATCGGGACTTGGAGCCATTCTTGATGCAAGTAGAAGAGGAACTTTAGTTGAGCTGCTTGAGCAGCTTGAATCGAGGGCCCATGATCGTAAGTACTCCCGCTCAGGCCTAGATTTGGAGCTTAAGAAGGAAAATATTTATAAACTTTCCGAGCTGATAAACGAAGCATTACAAATTATAGGTGAGAAAATATATGAATCTAGGGTGTTTGAACACGAGATAGGTTCAATTAGATATAGCGATAGGTATGACTATGCCGCCTTTCAGTCTTTATCTCTACTTAGACGATTAGATTTGCTGACGCTGCGAAAGTGTGAGTTGACCAATAAAAATGGTGATAAGTTTGATGTTGCTAATGCAAGTTCAGGTCAGCAGCAAATGCTCTGTTCTGTAATTGGATTGGCTACGGCATTAAAACATAACAGTCTTGTATTGATTGACGAGCCGGAGTTAAGCTTGCATCCGAGCTGGCAGCAACTATATCTTGATAATCTTCAAGCAACGCTTGAACCTTTTTACGGATGTCATATATTAATTGCTACTCATTCGCCCTTAATCGTTCAACGCGGCCATGCTCTTGGTGCCGGTGTAACGCAGATTAAGCGTGAAGCAGTGTCAGAACCCATGGAGCAAGACTCAAAGTCTGTAGAGGCGACGTTACAGGAAGTATTCAATACTCCAGTATCCGGCAGTGTCCACCTGGCTAATGAAATATTCTCACTAATAACAAATGCCGAAACCGGAGACGGTATCGCCCACGCTCATTCTTTGGCCGAACTCCAGAAGTTGAGAAGTCTTTATACAGCGACAGGGGTTTCTGGCGATAAAACACTTGAGCTAATTGAGGATGCTATCGATCTGCTGAATACAGACGAGGGATATAATGCCTAATATTCGTGCAAGAGCAGATGTCCTGGAATCGTTCAAAAAAATTACTGCAGATCAACATGAGCAGCTTAAGCGTGATGGGGTAGCAGATAAAAATTATTGGAGCTTCAACGTTGGCGAGCATGGCAAGATAGTTGCTGTCTTTAAGAAAGAAGCAAAAACGCACTATTATTACCAACAAGGTCGTATGTGTTGTTATTGCAGTAAAGAGCTTGATTCCCACAATGGATCTTTTGATGCTGAACATATTTTGGATAAAGATACTTATCCACAATTCATGTTCCTGCTTGAAAATATTGCCGCTGTATGCAAAACCTGCAATGGTTCAAAAAGTAATAAGCATGTCTTGGTTCCAGGCATAGCAACTGTAGATATTCCCCCGGACTCTAATGATTACTTGCTGGTTCATCCTCATAAGGATGAATGGAATGATCACCTTGATTATGATGGCATAGGCCGCATAGTGGCAAAGCCAGAAAATTTAAAAGGGCGAGAAACGATCAATATTTGCGGAATACAATATCTAAACTCCGCCCGCTTGGCAGATCATTTCATTGATGCTGATAATGAACTGGCAGAAAAAGCGCTAGATGGTTTTTTTAGAGTGGCAAGTAGAACTTGGAAGCTGAAATATATTAGAGTTTTGAGAAAAATGGTCGAGGAGTACGATTTGTCCAGAGCTCGCGCGATTATCGATATTCTAGAGGCGGAAGTTGAAAAAATCAATTGATGAAATATGCGGTTTTTGATAAATATGAGATAAGTTTGGTGTTCAGCTACCATTACTGATCTTTAAATGTATTCGGGTATTAGGTTTAATCCTTAGAGTAGTTTTCGTTGAGCTGACTGTTGTGGCTATTGTTTCTAGAGGAAACCCCCGGTTGGGTCTAAGCGGATCAACCGAGGGCTGTATCTATATTATTTTAACCATTCGCTTTCAATCTGATCAAACGTTAGGACTTTCCATTCTTCTTTCCAAAGCTCCCAATAAGGGATGTCCGCTGATGAAGGCGCTGGATCGCATGGATCAATTTTTACTAATGACGGCATAACCAAGGCATCACCAATTAATAGTGCCTCGCCTGCGCCCAATGTTGGCATTTTATCGATTAGTTTTCCAAGGGTATCTGGTAGTAATCGTCTTACATAGTTTTGATCGCTTGGATTAGTAAGTCTCATAGCGATGAAGTTGTTGCATTGCGAAAATATTGTTTCGGAAATTTCAGATGGGCGCTGGCTGGATAGCAGCAGTGTTATTCCGTATTTACGACCTTCTTTTGCTATTCTCTCGATGGACTGTTTAGCTGCCCGATATTTGGAAAGCTCACTACTAGGTACATACTTATGAGCCTCTTCATATACAAGCAAAATGGGTGCGTCGTTATTGATTGTGTGTCCGGCTTTCGTTCGGTAAACTTTGTAATGGTAGCCATGCTCAAAAATAATTCTTGATATGAGGGATACAGTAATACTGAGTACCTCGAAAGGTATTCCGCTTAGATCAATTATCGTTACGTTTGAATTGTGACCGGTTTCATAGCCGATTAGTGAGCGAAGTGTACTCTCAAGTGTGGCGGTTTGTGCAGCTGTTCCGAAGAGAAATTGTAATCTTTCTTGCGCAATTTTTGATTCGAATCGAGTAAAGAATTTTTCTAAAGAACCGTCAGCGTAGTTGCCGTTTGATATGCTCTGCATTTTTGTTGGGAAAAAGTCTAATCGATCAGCGAAGTAACGATCTAACTTTTGACTTTCGTCAAGAGCTATGCCGTGAGTAGCATCAGCTTTACCCTCGGCGAGGAGAGAGTAGGTACCATCATCTATCATGTATTTGTGTTGGTTTTTTGCGTTTACAGTTTCATTTTTTAAGTTGGCAAGCGCGTTCAATACTTCATGTATATCAAAAGATACAGGACTGTCGTAAAATACTTTTGAAAATTGAGGGTTGTGCCTGCGCTTGTTTTCAGTGACTAAGTGTCTGAAAACGGATGACTGATTATAATTGTCTCTTTCCCCTGTATCTAGAAGCACCTCTTCGAGTTCCTCGCTATTCAAAAGCCAATAAGGCAGTTTCAGACTCGAAATGTCTATATGGTTAGATCCTGGGAAAGCAGTTCTGTATTCAGAATGGATGTCAAAGATAATCGCGTGGGAGTTATTTTTTTTACCGTCCTCTGTCGCCGCGATTGCCGTTTGAATAACTCGGCTTACGGTGTTCGATTTCCCGGCGCCGGTAGATCCAACAACAGCGACATGTTTGTTGAAGAATTTATTGCCATCCACTGGTACACGAATTTCTGCGTCACTTAGTAGTGATGAGAACTCTAGCTTTTTTTCGAAAGGAACAGAGTCTTCAAATATTTTTTTGATATCCTCCAAACGTGCCGGAGTGACGCCGGTAGGAGGTATGGTCAGTGCATCACCACCTCTGGTAAATTTGCCGTCTTTTATCACTCCGAGAGGTAGTGCTTCAATGACGTGGCGCCGACGATATTTTTCGTCCACCTCGATCATGAAGTTTTCAATAATCGCTATTAGCACGCAGTCTTCATTATCAGTAACTCTGAGATAAGACCCCACTCTTAACAGAGCATGGCCATGCGTAAAGCTGCCCAAATCATCAACGGAAATTCGAATTTTATCGGGATAAACGGCGATAACTTCTGCTTGAGGCATTGAATCGGTCATTTGATAATCTCCAGGATGTCTTCCATTGAATCCACTTTGATGCGTGCGAGAACTGTTTTCTCTGGTGCTGATAGTTCGGTTGCCGGTGTCAATTGATAGAATTCGAATACTTCCATAGAACGTCGATGGGTAGCTTGAATAGTAGTGACTAGATCGACCATGTCATCAATGATTTTAAGCTTTACAGAATGATTCTGGTTCGGTGTTCTTAAGATTGACTCTAGTGAGAAATCTGCCCCTTTATAGTCAAATCCATCAGTGAAAACGCAGCCTTCCGATGTTAACGCTCGCTTTATACTAACCAGTTCTGTGCTCGTGGCACCGAAAAGATGCACGTAGGGGCAAAATCTATCACTGTCGAGTGTACGGACACGATCAATGTTTGAGAATTTTTTGCTCAACTGATGTAGCGTTTTAATAATTATATTTAGCTCGAAGTTGTTCGAATTTACTGGAAGGACAAAGAAGCGGGTCTTGTTTTCTATAGAGGTTGAGCTCGTTTGACTAAAATATGTTTTCCGTACCAGTTCTGCGTATTGCTTGATGCCTTTGTATTCAAGGAGCCAGGCATTAAAAAGAAGTGATTTATTATTGATTCGTTCAATAAAAATCTTTTTTGTTATCCTTCTGTCATCAATGTTCCCGCTGATAGCGAGGCTCCTTACAATGTTTATCGAGGCGGGGTATAGCAGTGCCTCTACATCATTTTTCGTAGTCCTGGGAAATATTTTAAGAAGAGAAGCGCATATAGTTTCATATTGAGCCTCATAGCTTTGGGCATAGACGTCGACAGAAAGAAGATCTAAGAATTTAGTGATCTCTTCGTCGGTGATTTTAAGAATCAAATGTAGTTCTTCTAGCTCGCCATCCTTCTTGGTAGTGAGGAAATTTTGTTTAGTAAAGGCTACTGTAAGTTCTTCGCGTTTCGGGAATTTTTCTTGACCGCCTCCGTAATGCCCATAGAGCTTGTACTCAGGCGTTGGCTGCAAATTCTGACCATGCGATTTGAAGTGTGTAAGCATTGCCGCGATGGCTGGTTTGATCACTGAGTGATTGTATTGTGTGGCTGCGTAGTATTTGCACTGAATGTAGGATTCTTCGAGAACGCTAGAAATATCGACGTCTTCGACACCTTCAACAGTTATCGTTGCTACTTGATCGGTCGTGTTTAAAATGCGTAAGATTGCGTAATCGAATTGATAGAAATAGCCTTTAATTGTTGCGTTGGCTGCTCTATTTACCATGGTATACCTCGGCGGTGCCGCAAATGGAATACATTTGATGCGAAGTCGTTATGGCCACTATGGCGTTCGCTCATAGGCGGCGAAACGAATGTGGCATCGCGAAACAGGTGTGGGATGGGGGGATTTCAGTGTTTTTAAATACTGAAAAAAAGTCGGCAGTAACGCGCAAAGCTTCAAGAAAAAAAAGACAACGCGTGAATTGATCGACTTCTTTGAATTAATCCATGCCATCTACGTTTCGACCCTGAAAATTTGAGGCTGGCTTTTTGGCAGTATCCGACAATTTTTTAATGATTGGTAGCCGCAATGGTTGGCTATTGTCATGAGTTCCCATATGAAAAAATCAGGTGCAGCGAAGGTGTCACGCAGATTCCTTGATCTCTAATTGAAGCGCACGCGTGAAAGGCAGCGTCAAAAAAAGAGTGAGCTTTGAGATCGACGTCATGATTTCAAAGCAGTATCGTCGCCTCAAAGGTCGTAAAATTTTTCGTGCGCAGTCATCACCAGGGAGGGCAATAAATTGGGCGTAATGCAGAGAGAAACATCATCTGAGACTGTGCCATTTTTGGCCCGTTTCGCGATACCAAGGACAGGTGATGACCAACTGCCTGGTTACTACTCTACCGAGTTAGACATGTGGGTTGTTGATACCACGGATGGCCCAGCACCGGTCATCAACGAAGCGGCGTTGGCGCAGCTTGTGACGAAGACCAAAGTGAATGCCGAGCAGGATGATGAAGGCTTCTACGCGCTTCATGAGCTAAAGACATTTACTGACGTGAAGGCAGAAGGCACTGACTCATCCGATTGCATGAATCAGCTGCTGGAGCTGTCTAGCAAGAGCTTCATTAAAGTAGAGAGCGACGATGCTGGTGATCACTTCAATCATCTTCTTGAGTTGGTCACCAAGACAAATACTCAACAGGAAAGAGACGATAGCAGCGACCCAGTTTTAGGGTTGGACTCTCGCTATTTTGAATGCTAAGGGACTGACGATGATTCTGCTGGTGACCAATTGCCGCGATATCACAATGGATTATGTGGTAGCTGAACTGAGACGCCGAGAAATACCGTTTTACAGGCTGAACACCGAACTCCTCCCTCAAGCGATTTGCACGATGTCTGGGAAAGACCGTCGTTCATGGTCAATTTGCATTGATGGGAAAAAGGTTTCGGGTGAGGAGATTACAGCTGCTTATTTTCGTCGCCCAGGTGCTCCTATCGCCTCAGATAAGGTCGAAGGAGGCGGTGAGAAGCGCTACATCGAAGCCGAATGGGGCAGCTTTCTGAAAAGCCTGTACATGCGTCTGGATGGTGTCTGGTTGAGTGGCCCAACGCAGATTTTTTTGGCGGAGGACAAGCCTCGTCAGTTGATTCTCGCTCACGAACTTGGATTCGAGATCCCTGAAGTCACAATCACTAATGATTGGGCTTCGGTGAGGCGGATCACTGATCAATACCAAGCGATTGGAAAGCCGCTTCGCGAGGCTGTGCTTTCTGGTGAGGGGGAGCGAGTGATGTTTACCTCTCGCATCAACGATGCCAAAGAAAGCGATGCAGCATCTATCGCCCTAGCACCCTTTATCGCCCAAAGGGAAATACTGAAAAAGTACGATGTGCGAGTAACCGTCGTGGGCACGAAGACTTTTGCCACCGCTATCTGGTCACAAGCTAACGAAGAAACGGAGGTTGATTGGCGCCAGGGCAGCAGAACAGATTTGAAGCACGAGCGCATCCAGCTTGATCAATCCTTGCAGCAACGCTGTGTTGATCTAGTCAGTGCGTTCGGGCTGAAGTTTGGTGCCATCGATTTCATTTGCGACCAACAGGATAAGCTTTGGTTTTTGGAAATTAATCCGAATGGTCAGTGGGCATGGATTGAGAATCTGACTGGCTATCCCATCTCCAAAGCCATTGTTGACGAGTTGGAAGAGATCTCCCTGGGATGAAAAAAATTCGCGAGTTTCTTTGGCCTATTCTCGAGAGGCCGACTGCTGCCGAGGTTCAGAGGGAGGGGGCAGCGGCAAAAGAGCTTCACCTATCGATCCAACAGGGTGACTGGACTCTTGGCGCTGATGTTGCTCTTGAAGAGGGTCGTCGTTTGTATGACGCTGAAGCTGAGCGTCGTAGAAGCGCAGATACTAAAGCCGGGATCTATTTTGCGGCCATCACTGCACTTGTCCCAGTTCTGACCTCCCTCATTCCTAGTATTTGGAACGACAAGGCAAGCACTGTGTTCGCAGTCACGTCACTGCTCATCTTTGCGTTAGCTGTCTGTTATTTGGTCAAAGCCGGGCTGTGGGCTTTTCACACCCTCAAGGTCTCACGCTTTCACCAAGTCCACTCGAGTGATCTGGCGCGCATCGTAGGTAATTCAGAATCGCGAGTGGCGCTTGCCAAGGAAATCACGCAGGCGGTCACTGCAAACTATTCCCTGGTAAATGAGAAAGTCACTTGCATCAAGATGACCCACGAGTTTCTACTGCGCGCCTTTCTTACTTTTGCTCTATTGATGGTGGTGCAGTGCCTTTGGCCTCCCGTGACATCAGCAATCGATTGGGCCAAAAAGAAAGCTCAACCCAGCGCTCCTATTCCATTGATGATGTGCTACTCATAGGGAAAGCTTAGATCTGATGCTGCTTGAGTACATCGTTAGTGACGACTAACTGACCATCGCTTAGCATGAGGTATCTACTTTTCATCATTTCTATTTAGAGGGAAATCATATGTCTCGTCTGGCCGAATACCGCAAACTGGAGCAACAACTGGCTGCGCAGCTCGCAGAGCTCGAGTCGATGAAAAGCGATTCCGGCCTGAAAAAGGAGATGGAGTTTGAGAGCAAGCTGCGAGCATTGCTGGGGGAGTACGGCTACAGCCTTAAAGACGTGATCAACTTGCTGGATCCACAAGCGGGCCGTCGCGCTCCAGCCGTTGAGCCCAAAGCCGGTAGCCGCAAACCGCGCCAGGTCAAGGTCTACAAAAACCCTCACACCGGCGAAGTTGTCGAAACCAAAGGTGGCAATCACAAGACGCTGAAGGAGTGGAAAGCAGAACACGGCTCGGCCACCGTCGAGTCCTGGCTGACCAAGTGATTTGGTTTGAGTACAAAGGGCCTTTTGAGGGCCCTTTTTTGAGTGAGTCGATTCAAACCTTCAGTTGTTTAAATTTGAGCCGGAATTTATGCAGTAGAGGTTCGGTATAGCCGTTGGGTTGCGTTTGCCCTTTGAAGACCAGATCACGAGCGGCTTGAAACGCTAAGGACTTATCGAAATTTGGAGCCATCGGAGTGTAGTGTGGATCCCCCGCATTTTGCTCATCGACGACGTGGGCCATCCGTTGCAGGATTTCCAACGTCTGTTCCACAGTGATCACTCCATGCCGCAACCAATTAGCCATGTGTTGACTGGAAATGCGCAGGGTTGCGCGATCTTCCATCAAGCCCACGTTATGAATATCGGGAACCTTTGAACATCCAATGCCTTGTTCTACCCAGCGCACCACGTAACCCAACAAACCTTGCGCATTGTTTTCGACTTCCTGGCGTATCTCATCGGTCGACCATGATTTGTCGGTGACGACGGGTACGCTGAGCAATCCGTCCAAAAGGGACTGTCTGATTTCACTGAAGTCTGTGCCTTCAAGAGACTCTTGGACAGCTTTCACATTGATCTGATGGTAGTGAAGTGCGTGAATTGTGGCAGCGGTAGGAGACGGCACCCAAGCTGTGTTCGCACCAGCTTTCGGGTGACCGATTTTCTGTTTCAACATGTCAGCCATCCGATCCGGCATGGCCCACATACCTTTACCAATCTGAGCTCGGCCGCGCAGGTTGCAGTCAAGACCAACAAGTACGTTATTGAGTTCGTAAGCCTCGATCCATGGGGTATTTTTCATGTCACCTTTTAGCAGCATTGCACCCGCTTCCATAGAGGTGTGCATTTCGTCACCGGTACGATCCAGAAAGCCGGTATTGATAAACGCAACCCGTGAGGATGCTTCTGCAATGCAAGCTTTGAGGTTAATGCTAGTGCGCCGCTCTTCATCCATGATCCCAATTTTTAATGTATGGCGTGGCAGCCTAAGCAGATCCTCAATTCGGCAAAACAATTGATCAGCGAAAGCGACTTCGTCTGGGCCGTGCATTTTTGGTTTAACGATGTAGACGCTGCCGGCTCTCGAGTTGCCCCTACGCTGCAGATCGTGGAGGGCAATCAAGCTGGTGATAACGCCATCTAGAATTCCCTCTGGAATTTCCAGTCCGCCATTATCAAGAATGGCAGGGCACGTCATCAGATGCCCGACGTTGCGGATGAACAGCAACGAACGTCCCGGTAGTTTCAAGGTGGTGCCATTTGCCGCAATGTATTCCCGATCTGGATTCAAGCGTCGTGTGATGGTCGCACCATTTTTCTCCAGATTTTCCGAGAGATCGCCCTTCATCAAGCCTAGCCAGTTGCTGTAAACCTGCACCTTATCCTCTGCGTCTACTGCGGCCACGGAGTCTTCACAATCGATGATGGTGGAGAGTGCTGCCTCGATCAGTAGATCTTTAACACCAGCGTCATCGCCTTGGCCGATGATGCTTTGCCTGTCGATTTGTATCTCAATATGCAGATCGTTGTTTTTGAGCAATATGACTATTGGGGACGTAGGCTGGCCCTGATACCCAATGTACTGTGTGATGTTCGAGAGGCTTGTGTGGGTACCATCTTTCAAGGTGGCTCGCAGTGTCCCGCCTTCAATCTGATATTGAGCTACCTCGCTATGAGAACCGTTGCTCAGAGGAAATGCCTTATCAAGAAATGCACGCGCAAAAGCAATGACCTTGGCTCCCCGCACTGGGTTGTAAGTCCCGCTCGATAAAGCACCATCTTCTTGAGGGATTACATCTGTACCGTAGAGTGCGTCGTAGAGTGAACCCCAGCGTGCATTGGCGGCGTTCAGGGCATAGCGGGCATTAACGGCCGGGACGACGAGTTGCGGCCCGGCTTGCACGCTGACTTCTGTGTCAACGTTGCTAGTGGTGACTTTCACCTCACCAGGTTGTGGTTGCAGATATCCGATACCGGTTAAAAATTTTTGGTATGCAGGCATGTCTGCCACTGGCCCTGGATTCGTTCGGTGCCAAGTATCCAGCTCGAGTTGCAAACGATCACGCTCAGCCAATAACGCCCTGTTCATGGGGGCGAGCTCATGCACTAAGTTGGCAAAGCCACTCCAAAATTCTTGAGGGGAGAGTCCAGTACCTGGCAGTACCTGCGAATCCACAAAGCTTTGCAGGACAGGGGCGACCTTAAGGCCTTGGCAGTTCACAAAGTCGATCACTTTTTGCATCTCCATCATTCGATGTTCATTCGAGTATTTAAGGTGTTGCATTCAGCTCAAGCACTGCGCACCGGCTTTTGCTACTTGAGCATCTTGCTCGGCTTTTACCCCGGATACACCGACGGCTCCGACAACCTCGCCATCGACCACAATCGGCACTCCACCTTCCAGGGAGGTAAGCAATGGCGCTGACAAAAAGGCGTGTCGCCCACCGTTGACCATCTCTTCATAGCCTTTGGATTCACGTCGACCCAGTGCCGCTGTGCGCGCTTTTTCGGTGGCTATGTACGCGCTGATCGGGGCGCACCCGTCGAAGCGTTCGAGAGCCAAGGGGTGGCCCCCGTCATCGACTATTGCGATGGTCACTGCCCATTGGTTGTTTTGTGCTTCGGCGCCCGCAGCGCTAAGGATTTGGCCGATTTCGACCTGACTCAATACGGCTTTGCTTTTCATAGAAAATCTCCAGGGCTCAGGGCAACGAGGATTCGACCAGTTCGATCCAGTGCCGGACAGGGGTACGTCCCGCGCCATCTAGGTGGGTCTGACAGCCAATGTTTGCGGTGACAATGACTTCGGGATTTCCGCTTTCCAATGCGTTGAGTTTGTTGTCACGCAACTGCCGGGAAAGTTCGGGTTGGGTCAGTGAGTAGGTGCCCGCTGAGCCGCAGCACAAGTGGCTGTCGGGAACGGTCGTGAGATTGAATCCAAGGCGTCCCAGTAGCGCTTCAACCGCGCCACCGAGCTTTTGTGCGTGCTGCAAGGTGCATGGACAATGGAATGCTAGGCGTTGAGCGCTTTGTATTCCGAGCTGCTCCAGTGGCTCGTCGCGCAACACCTCAACCAAGTCCTTGGCTAGTGAGCTAACTATTTTGGCCTTGTAGGCATACGCTGGATCGGTACTGAGAAGGTGGGCATATTCTTTGATGAACGCGCCGCATCCGCTTGCGGTTTGCACAATCGCCTCGGCACCACTTTCAATGCTTGGCCACCAAGCATCAATATTTCGACGGGCACGATTGAGCCCGGATGCTTGTGCGTCTAAGTGATAGTCCACGGCTCCGCAGCAAACAGCCTGTTGGATTGAAGTGACGCTAATGCCTAGCTGATCAAGCACCCGGACGGCTGCGGCATTTGTGTTGGGCGAAAGGCTTGATTGAACACAACCTTCGAGGATTAGCATCTGTCTATCATGAATAGCAGTCGGACGTTGTTTAGCTGGACTGGCGTTTCTAGGTAATTTTGTTTCTAGGTTGCTCGGCAACAATGCTCGGAATATCTGACCGCTGCTTACAAGCCCTTTGAATAGACCAGGGTTGGGAGCAAGGGTGCGCAACCCCTTACGCAGTAGTCGCTGACTCAGAGGTCTCTGCACTGCCGCATCAACTACAGCTCGGCCAATGTCCAGCAGGTTGTGGTAGTCGACCCCCGAAGGGCAGGTGGTTTCACAGTTCCGGCACGATAAGCAACGATCCAGATGTTGCTGGGTCTTTTGCGTGACATCGTTACCTTCCAGTACCTGTTTGATCAAATAGATACGGCCCCGTGGCCCATCCAGTTCATCGCCGAGCAACTGGTAGGTTGGGCAGGTGGCGTTACAAAAACCGCAGTGCACACAACTACGCAGGATGCGCTCAGCTTCGGCGGCGCGAGGTAGCAGGCTTGCGAATTCACTCAGAGTGGTCTGCATGGATCAAAGCTCCTCGTACAGGCGTCCGGGATTGAAGATGCCCTTTGGATCGAGTTGTTTCTTCAGGTTCCTGTGGAGGCGCGACAGGGCATTTGGTAACGGCTGAAATGGGCTCTCAGCCAAACCATGGCTGTAGCAGGTGACATGCCCGCCAACTTCATCAATCACCTGGCGAATGAATGGATCTGGAGCATCGGATTTTAGCCAACGCTGGCTTCCGCCCCAATCGATCAGTTGCCTGCCGGGAAGTGATACCTTTGGTACGTTGTTAGGCAAAGATAGGCGCCAAAGCGGTTCATCCTGGCCGAAGAATTCCAGACGATGTTCGTTAAGGTCAGTCCAGTAGGAAGCGTCCAGCCGTTCGCCACCGAGGCGATCTTGGGCCGCCGCTACCGAACCCTCACCGCCTTCCAAGCGCAAATGAAGACGCTCACCGTCATGGCATGCAGCACTGATCGGCAACGGTTGCTGACCCCATTCCGCCAGGCGAAGCAAGGCGCGGTCGATGTCCATCTCCAGGCTGATGCTCAGGGATCTGCGGGGTTTTGGCAGCACTTTGAGCGAGACTTCGGTAATCAGCCCTAGGCAGCCGTAACTGCCGGCCATCAGGCGCGACAGGTCGTAGCCAGCAACGTTCTTCATCACCTCGCCACCGAAGCGCAGGTGCTTGCCATAGCCGGTGATTAACCGGGTTCCCAAGACGAAGTCACGTACTGATCCTGACCATGGGCGACGAGGCCCCGAAAGGCCAGCGGCAATCATCCCGCCGACAGTGGCGTCGTCTCCGAAGCCGGGCGGCTCACAGGGCAGCATCTGTTGTGAGGCGTCAAGCACTTGCGCCAGATCGGCCAACGGTGTGCCACAACGCACTGTGACCACCAGTTCGGTCGGATCGTAGCTGACGATGCCACGGTGCGATCGCGTATCGATCAATTCTCCTACTGTCGTGCGCCCAAGAAACGCTTTGCTATTTGAGCCCTGGATACGCAACGGCGTAGCGTTTTGCAGCGCCCGATTGACCTGCTCCAGTAGGGCGTCACTATTATCAGTATCGTGTGCACTGCGCATCAGAAACGCTCCAGTTCAGGGAAAGGCATCTGACCCATATGGACGTGCATAGCACCAAATTCGGCGCACCGGTGCAGCGTTGGAATGTTCTTGCCGGGATTGAGCAGACCACCAGGGTCGAACGCCGCCTTGACCGCATGGAACAGAGTCAGTTCGTCGCTGTTGAACTGCGCGCACATCTGGTTGATCTTCTCGCGGCCGACACCATGTTCCCCGGTGATGCTGCCTCCGACCTTTACGCATAACTCAAGAATTTTTCCGCCCAATGCTTCGGCGCGATCCAGTTCGCCGGGTTGATTGGCATCAAATAGAATCAGCGGATGCATATTGCCGTCACCCGCATGGAACACGTTGGCCACGCGCAGATCGTACTCGATCGACAGTTGCGCGATGGCCTGCAGCACGCCGGGTAGTTCGCGCCGCGGAATGGTGCCATCCATGCAGTAATAATCCGGGGACAAGCGACCTACCGCGGGGAAGGCGTTCTTACGCCCCGCCCAGAAACGCACGCGTTCGGCCTCATCCTTGGCTAGACGCACTTCGGTGGCACCGGCCAGTAAAAGCACCTGGCGTACACGGTCACAGTCGTCATGGACATCTGCTTCAACGCCGTCAAGCTCGCACAGCAGTATCGCTTCGGCCTCCACCGGGTAGCCGGCGTGAATGAAGTCTTCGGCTGCGCGAATGGCCAGGTTGTCCATCATCTCCAGGCCACCGGGGATGATGCCGGCGGCTATGATGTCGCCGACCGCGCGGCCGGCCTTTTCCACGGAGTCGAACGCTGCTAGCAGAACTTTGGCGGTCTGTGGTTTGGGCAACAACTTGACGGTCACTTCAGTTATCACCCCGAGCATGCCTTCCGAGCCGGTGAAAAGGGCTAGCAGATCAAGGCCGGGCGAATCGAGTGCGTTGGAGCCTAGCGTTAGGGATTCGCCGTCTACGGTAAGGATGTCGACCTTGAGGACGTTATGCACGGTCAGGCCGTACTTCAGGCAATGCACGCCTCCGGCGTTTTCGGCGACGTTGCCGCCGATGGAGCAGGCGATTTGCGAGGAGGGATCTGGCGCGTAGTAAAGGCCATGCGGCGCAGCAGCCTGGGATATCGCTAGATTGCGCACACCTGGCTGAACTCGTGCGGTACGAGCGGCGGGATCTATGTGCACAATTTGGTTGAAGCGTGCCATTACCAGCAACACACCTTTTTCCAAGGGCAAGGCTCCGCCTGATAAACCGGTTCCTGCGCCGCGGACGACTACTGGTACTTGCCTGTCGTGGCACACCCGCAGCACGCCTTGAACCTGGGCTAGTTCCCGTGGCAAAACTACCAGCATTGGTGTGGTGCGGTAGGCGGAGAGACCGTCGCATTCGTATGGCTTGAGCTCTTCCTGCTGATGCAGGATTTCCAGCTCGGGCATTTGCGTTTGCAGAGCTACCAATAGTGCATTTTTGTCGACGTCAGGTAGGACGCCGTCAAAGCGTTCATCGTAAAGAATATTCATAATCGGGTGACGACCCTCGTTTGTTTTTATTAGAGGTCTTTTTCCGGATACTGCTGGCTTGCATCATTGGCCTGAGGCGTTTTACTGTCTATGCGTTGTTTTACTGGTCGAACCAGTTTTTGAAATTAGATAATTCATTTTTTTTATAAAAATGAATTAAAAACATATAGATACGATGTTTTTTTTATCTATCTAGTTGTAATTTTTAGCTGGTAGTACCAGTTGGAGGCGCCGATGGGTAGCACAGATGTAACCCGAAACCCTCAGGTCGCTGACGTAGTTTGCGAACGGATAGAGCGTCTGATCGTGGACGGTGTATTCAAGACAGGGCAGTTGCTACCATCGGAGCGCCGCTTGGTAGAAAAACTCGGCGTTTCTCGAACTGCGCTTCGGGAGGGGTTAAAGCTGTTGCGTGCTCGCGGAATTATCGACACAGAGCATGGCAAAGGATCATTTGTGGCTGACCTTTCGAGCCATAGTGGTGGGTCTCCGTTGATGCATCTTTTTAGCTCACAACCACGGACGCTTTACGACTTGTTCGAGGTTCGTAGTCTGCTGGAAGGAGAGTCCGCACGGTTGGCTGCGTTGCGCGGAACTGAGGCCGATTTTGTACTTATTACCCGCAGCTATGAGGCGTTAGTTGATGCCCACACCCGTAGTCTGGATGCCAGAGAACATGCCAAGCTTGATCATGCATTTCATTTGGCAATTTGCGAGGCCTCTCATAACCCTGTGCTGGTGCAGACGTTGCGTTCGCTAACAGATTTGCTGCTCACCACGGTGTTTGCATCGGTGAACAATCTCTACCACCGAGAGCCGCAGAAGCGTCAAATCGACCGTCAGCATGCAAAGCTGTACAACGCAGTGACAGGTCGCATGCCAGATCAGGCGCGCAAAGCCGCCATCAAGCATATCCAGAGTATCTGTGAGAATCTCAAGGAGATTGAAGTCGAGGAGCAGCGCCTGGTACGTGCGACGTTGCGTCTTGAGGGGTGGGCGTGACATGGCTTGGTGGAGTCTACTTCGAATCGGATTAGAGTAGTGCTCAGTCGTACTGGTACGGGGGGGCGGTTTCGGTTCTTTAACTGTCGGGCTCTTACCGAAATAAAGATCATCACCTGCAGTACCTCGCCATCTCAGTGTGCGGTGTGTGCCCGAAGGTAACGCCTGTTCGAGCGCACTCCCATATCTTGCTTCTGCTCTACACATTTCCAATCTGCTGACTTTCAGTGCAACCGACTGAAAATACGAGACGCGATGCGCGCCAATGAGGAGCAGGCTATCGACATGATGCCTGCAGTTTCTCTATCCAATTCGCGCTGTTTTTTTTGCGTTGTACCCACTGGTTGCGGGCTGATGCCAGCCATGCCACAGCCGAACCCGTCAGGCATTTCGTCCTGGAGACGATATTTCCTGATGCCGGCGATTGAGTTAAGTGAGTGCATAAAAACCTCGAATGCGGGAGAATATGAAAAGGATTACAGAGATTGAAATGCAAAACCTTTGCCAAGACTTCACTTGACGATTTTCCAGCCCTGGCATCGACAGATCCCATCTCGTTCAATCGATAGATTAGAGAGGCTGTCCTTCGTCTGGTGCTCTCCCTCCGCATGAGCCCAATCCCAGGGCCCAGTGATTCAGGTTTTCAAATGTTATCTAGCGTCACCATCGACCAGTCCGCCTCAGAAAAAACTGCTCAATTTTCGACCCGTCTCGCATTTTTCATTTCCGGATTCTGCATGGCGTCTTGGGCGCCTCTAGTCCCATTGGTCAAAGACCGCGCTGGCATCGATGAGGGTGTCTTAGGACTTCTTTTGTTGTGTCTTGGGGTCGGGTCAATCACTGCAATGCCAATCTCTGGCTATCTGGTGGGACGCTATGGGTGCCGGCGTGTCATCGTGGTTGCGGCGTTACTCATGTGCCTCTCACTCCCGCTGCTGGCATGTCTTTCTAGCATTCCAACATTGGTCATCGCGATCATAGCTTTTGGTATTGGCATGGGAGCGATTGACTGTGCAATGAACATACAAGCAGTAATCGTAAATGACGCGAGCCAACGCCCAATAATGTCAAGCTTTCATGGGCTTTTTAGCCTGGGGGGGATTCTCGGTGCAGTGGGGATGACTGCGATGCTTGGGGTGGGGCTTTCCCCTGTGGGTGCTTCGTTGTGCGTGGTTGGGATTACCCTAGTTTCGCTCATCAAGGCATCTCCAAATTTATTGCCATTTGGAGGAGGGGGCGGAGCGCCCGTTTTCGTGCTCCCCAAGGGGAAGGTGCTCATTCTGGGCGTGATGTGTTTCATCGTTTTTATGGCAGAAGGGGCCATGCTTGATTGGAGCGGTGTGTTCCTTGTCTCGCTTCGCGGTATGGAGGCGGCGTATGGCGGGCTAGGATATGCAGCCTTTGCAGCCACCATGACCATTGCGAGGCTGACGGGTGATTCCGTGATCAGCCGCTTTGGAGCAATACGAGTATTAGCCGTAGGAAGCGTATTTGCTTCAGTTGGAATTGCGTTTTCGCTCTGTAGTTCTAGTTGGCTGTTGGCGCTGCTGGGTTATGCGATGGTGGGGGCGGGGTGCGCAAATATCGTTCCTGTCTTGTTTACGGCAGTGGCACGTCAAACCGATATGCCACAAGCCTCCGCTGTTCCTGCAATGACTACATTGGGCTATGCAGGCGTGTTGATCGGGCCGGCGTTTATTGGGTTTGTTGCCCATGCCAGTAGTCTTATCGTTGCCCTGGCATTTGTTGCAGTAGCTCTTCTTATCGTAGCCGCCTTATCGAGATCAATTCGCGTCTAGCTCAGCAGTTTTGAATGCTTGTCTGTCAGCCTTGTAAAGGTTTACAGTTGGTCTCCTAGCTGTCCTTGCAGCGCTCAACGTTTGGCCTGCGATGTAGTAGGCCTTGTGGGGCCATTGGCCTAACGCAATAGGAGCAAATCAATGTCGATACCTGGACAAGATACGGTTGAATATGGGGATATCCTGGTTCTAGGCCCGGACGAGGGTAAGGATTACTGGCAGCCTGTTCCAGCTAATGGATCCATCTCTGTAAGAATTGATCCTGAGATTCTGAAAATTCAAAGTCCTTTCAGTCTTGGTACGCAGACGCTTCCTCCGGCAAGCTACGTTCGTGAGCACTACCATCCTATCCATGATGAGGTTTTGCATTTCATTCGCGGGAAGGGCAAAGCTAGGATTGATGGTGTAGAGCATATTGTAGAGCCCGGTGTGACCATTTTCGTTGGTCGAAACCGTCGCCACATGTTTATCAATGACAGCGACAGCGAGCTGCACTGGCTATGGTTTATTCAGCCGAATGGACTGGAAATTTTCTTCAGGGACATCGGAATCGAAAAATACCCAGGGCAAACAGCGCCCGAGCCATTCCCTAGGCCGAAAAATGTTCTCGATATTGAGAAAAGCACGTCGTTCGGGCCTCCGCTTAAAGACCCCTACATACCGACGTTCGAACCTAAGAAATAGATTGTCATTGTGAGGCTCGTCGCGGTGAGCCTCTCACTCGCAATGCATTCCTGCATTTTTCTATCCGTTCGGAAATTCTGGCGAGGGCATCCGGGTAGCGAATTGCGCCTCGCGAATAGCTATGTAAGCCGCCATTGCGGCAAGTGCGAGAGCCAAGACGACTCCTAGCAGTATCGCCCCCGTGACATCGTAGTAATCAACTGCTAGCCCTCCTGTGAACGCTCCTACCGCAATAGAAACCTGACCAATGGATACGGAAATGGCGGCGATATTTTCCTTCTGATTGGGCGCTGCATTGAATACATAGAGTTGGGTAGTGATTGGCAGGGCTCCGAAAAACATACCCCAGCCAACGATACCAAGCAGGCTAATACCGTTCGAATTGCTGAACATTAGCGACGCCAACGAGAGAGTCATGCCAGTGGCTGCTATCGCGATCGCCTTAGTCAGATTTTTACCCGCGTACCATCCCCCGAGCCAATTGCCTGCAAACCCGGCGATTCCGTACGCTAGTAAGAAGGCGCTCAGCAGCGATCCAGTTATTGCGGCTGATTCTTCAAGGAAGGGGGCAACAAACGTGTATGCGGAGAAGTGGGCGACAAGCATCAACACGATATAGACAAGCCCGATTCGTAGCTTTGGTAAGCGAATCAGGCTCGAAATACCATTGACGGCAAGTCGAGGGAGGGGAGGAAGAGATGGAAGCGTGCGTACCAGGCCAACTAGCGCGAAAAAACCGAAAAGCCCCCATAGGCTAAATGTCGCGCGCCACCCTAACCAATCGCCCAGCAGTGTGCTTGCTGGAACACCGGCGACGGTACCCATCGAAATTCCAGAATAGATGATAGAGGTTGCACGCAAAGTTTGCTGCGATGGACGTAAGCGAGACCCTACTGACGTAGCGATCGTCCAAAAACCTCCGAGACTTACGCCCAGTAATGCTCGCGCGAGAAGGACAGGGAATATGCTGGTCGATATCGCCACGACGAAATTGGACAGCGATAGTGCTAAAAGCAGCCCGCACAGAATGAAGCGGCGATTGACCTTTCCAAATAGTGAAATGCTAATGGGTGCTGCAATAGCGGCCATAACACTTGGAAAGGTGATCAGTAAGCCTGCCTCGCCTTCGGTAATTTTCAGATCGTTTGCTATCTGCGGAAGCAAGCCTATGGGGGCGCATTCTGAGCTTACAAGCACGAATGCACCAAGCGATACTGCAACGACGGATGCCCAAGACCCCTCTGAAGGTACGGATTTTGGGGCGTTGAGCGAAGAAGATTGCATCTTGGTACTATTTGGTAAACGTTTACATTGACTATGATATAGCAGAGAAAGGGTCGTCGATGGTTAGCGCTGTGTTTTTATTCAAATTCCCGGAAACGCTGGGCATCGATGGAAATCACTTAGGTGCTTTCGAATGAGACAGGTAAAAATTTCTGCACCAAAATGATTCTCTTCATGTGAGAGCTTAGGAAACACAGGTGTTACCAAAGCAGACATGATGTATCGGATTACCCCTAATGTTTTCGGGCGTACATTAGGGCAGCAAAGGTCTAAAAGGCCCAGTCTCGACCTCTCCAGCAACGTTGTGAAATATTGGCACGAACGCTGCTTTGTAATCCTTTACAGAGGCCTGAATTTCAGCGCGTGGCCAGGGGAGATTCGAGGTTGCCGACGCGATAGCGTAGGTAGCGTGCTGAGAGGATGGCTTTTTTTTGCAGTTGCTTTGTAATCCTTTACATTGTAATTGCTCCATTGATCGTTCTCGGTAACGAGAGCCCCAACACAGCCGCAAGCCAATGCGCGGATGTGTGCCCAAAGAGAGGCCAATGATGGACGTCGAAAAAAGAAGCATTGAGTTTGTACCCCTGTCAGAGCGCTACGGTCATCCGCGGCGACTCTTCACCATCTGGTTCAGTGCCAACATGCAGGTGACAACGCTTGTTGTAGGTACCTTGGGTATCGTCGCTGGTTTGAGTCTGGCTTGGACGTGTATCGCGCTAATTTTGGGCTGTGTCATCGGAACGGTTTTCATGGCTGCCCACTCGACCCAAGGGCCACACTTGGGCATTCCTCAAATGATTCAAAGTCGTGCGCAATTCGGCGTCTTCGGGGCCGGATTTCCACTTTTGATTAACTACGTCGCCTTCATTTTGTTTACGGCCGCGAACGGCGTGGTGATGAGAGATGCGATCAAATCCTTTATAGATGTAGGGGATAACACCGCCATCATCCTGTTTGGGCTAGTGTCTTTTATCATTGGATTTATAGGCTACGAGTTAATTCATCGTCTTGGCGCGATCATGTCGGCGCTTTCCGGAATGATTTTTCTGGTGGTCGCAGTGCTCGCACTCCAGAATCCATTGCCTGTAGGTGCGATGGATCTTAACCAAGGTTTTGCACTGGCTGCATTTGCACTGACTGTGACTCAAGCCGCATCTTGGACGCTCGGTTTCGGCCCATATGTTGCTGATTACTCTCGATACCTACCTGCGAATATCTCAAGCAAGCAAACTTTCTGGTTTAGCTATTTAGGTAACCTATTAGGTGCTGGCTTGGTGATGTTGTTGGGTGCTGTCTTGGCCACGATGTTCACTGATGTTACCTCCAATCCTGGTAATGCAATCGCCAGCTTTTTTGGCCCTTGGAGCAAGGTAGCGATGGTGATCGTCGTGTTGGGTGTTCTGGAGATCAACTCACTTAATCTCTATAGTGCCTACATGTCTGCGATGACCATTTTTTCAGGTATGCGAGGAATGACGCGGATCAGCCGCAAGGTTAAATTCATCGCAATGGGTCTATCTGCTCTTGCCGCGACTCTCATCGCGATTGCTACTCAGTATGATTTCAACGCTTATTTCGCGGATATTTTGATCGCCCAGGTTTACTTCCTAGTACCTTGGAGCGCTGTCAATCTTGCGGATTATTACCTAGTAAAGAAGGGAAAATATGTCGTCGAGGACATGTATTGCGCCGACGGTATCTATGGCAAATACAATGTGTCCACCATGGTGATTTACCTGATTGGTGTGGCGTCGACAGTGCCCTTCATGGACATGTCGTTCTACCATAGCTATTTCGCCAAGATGATCGGGGCGGACGTTTCCTGGGTGCCAGCTCTGATTGTTCCAGCGGTGCTTTACGTTGGTTACGCTCGTTACAAAGCCAATCGTCCGTCTGCAGCATTTCGCCAACCGGCATAACGCCTTCCGATGAATCGTCACTAACAGGTGTCGCGAAGCAGAATGTTTTTTGGTATCGTCTGGCTTTCTATGTAATCGTTTACGGGCTTGCCAGAGATATCAGCTTCTATGCGTCACCGGCAGCGCTGAAACGTTGAGTTGATGAGTCGATCTGAGCATTGATGAGAGTTCCCAGCTCAAGTATTCAGGCATTTCGAGATTAATTTGAGGAACATGTGATGAAATTGAAAGACAAGGTAGCCCTGATTACTGGCGCAGGTGCTGGCATCGGTGAAGCAACTGCTCGACTGTTTGCGAGTGAGGGCGCACAGGTAGTGGTCGCGGATCGCAACATTGAGCTCGCGCTTGCGGTGGCAGAGTCAATCGGCCCACAAGCCTTTGCTGTGCAGGCTGATGTGGCGATTGCTGCGGAAGTGAAAGTGATGGTTGAAAAATGCGTATCGCATTTTGGCGGGCTGGATATTCTGGTTAACAACGCAGGTTTTGGAACGCTGGGAACAGTCGTTACCTTGGAGGAGGACACTTGGGATCAAGTTATCGACGTTAACCTCAAGGGTGTGTTCTTGTGTTCTAAATTCGCCATTCCAGAGATCGTACGTCGCGGTGGTGGGGCAGTAGTTAACCTGGCATCCACCATTTCGGTAGTCGGTATCAAAGATCGCGCTGCATATGTGGCCGCGAAGGGTGGTGTTGCGGCGCTAACGCGAGCCATGGCACTTGACCATGCGTTGGAAGGTGTACGTGTGAACAGCGTGGCGCCTGGTGTTATCGCTTCAAGCTACTACGATAAAATCTTTGAAAGCGTCCCAGATCCAGTTGAGTTCAAGAAAGGTCTCGAAGCGCGTTCCCCCCTCAACAAGATGGGTGAGCCGATCGATATCGCGAATATGATCCTGTTCCTTTCGTCTGATGACTCAAGCTTCGCGACAGGCGCGATGTTCACCGTTGACGGTGGTTACACAGCCTGGTGATTTTCTGCGAGCCACTACAGCGGTGGCTCGCTTCTCCAAACAATGCCTGTGACCAGGGTATTTTCAATTTCAGACTAGGTTCTGCTTGCGATTTTTGATGTAATCGATTACGTCTAGCCTAGTGTTCAACCCCTCTAGTAAAAACAATTCTCAGGGGAGAAAGCTGTGCCTGCTATTTTCGAAAGTCCTACCCCAGCTCTCATCGAGCGCCTCTTGATACCACCCTTTTTGACCAATGGTTAGATCTCTTGGAACAGAACGTGCTGTGTTATCGCATTTCTCGCTGAGCGCACCGCTCAAAGCCGAGATTGATGCCATTTTTCGCACCTGAATGACTTTCACAGTCACTGGTTAGGCAATGCTCTTTCTAGGCATTGCCGCGTATGGATACCTAAGAGGTAACGATGCTGAATTCCAAGCTTTTAGGGCGGGCAAGGGTAGCCACGTCTTTAATGTTCTTTGTCAACGGCATGGTGCTGGCGATATGGGCGACAAACATTCCAGGGATGAAACAGGCGTTAGCCCTCACAGATTCGGAGCTAGGTTTTGCTTTGAGCGCATTTGCAGCAGGCACCATGCTGACGATGTACTTAGCTGGGGTTCTAGTGACGCGCTTGGGTAGTCGCAAAACCCTTCTAATGGGCGGTCTTCTAGTGGCGTTGTCGCTCCCGCTTTGTGCTTTGGCAGAGTCGGCAATCGCTCTGGCAGCAACAATCTTTTTACTAGGCGTAACCAATAGCATTCTTGATGTTTCGATGAACACGCATGGGGCGGTGATCGAGGCGCAGAAAGGGCGCCCATTGATGTCTTCCTTTCATGCCGTATTCAGTATTGGTGGCTTGGCTGGAGCATCCACAGTCGCAACGTTATTGTCGGATAAGCTCGGTGTGATTCAGTGCCTTTCCATCGCCGGAGCGTTGATGGCAGTAGCGACATTGGTTGTTGCACGATCGCTTGGAAATCTCCAGCCAGAGGTGACGGTTGGTGAGAGGGGGGCGGTGCAAAAGAGCTTTGCCTGGCCAAACCGGCTGTTGCTATGCATTGCTGGTTTGACGTTTCTGGCATTGTTCATCGAGCGCACGGTAATTGATTGGAGTTCGCTCTACCTGACCGATGTGAGCCATAGCAGCACAAATATCGCTGCTTTCGCCTTTGGCGCTTTCAGTCTGGCAATGGCCATTGGGCGTCTGTCGGGTGATTTCATGATCCGCCGATTTGGCATTAATTGGGTGCTTACAGCGTCTGGTGCGGTAGGAGCTTTGGGTTTGGTGCTTGCCATGCTCATACCTCAACCCGGGACTTCAATCGTCGGCTTTATCCTGGTGGGGATTGGACTGTCGAATATGACTCCCCTGCTTTATAGCCAGGCGAGCCGCGCATATCCTGGAGCACCAGGGTTGGGTTTAGCCATGAACGGCACTTTGGGGTACGCTGGTTTCCTGCTGGCCCCACCCGTAATTGGCTTTATGTCGGACTCGGTGGGCCTAAAAATGGCTATGATAGTTCCTATGATTGCGTTCATGATGCTGATGAGCAGTCATCTGCGAAAGACCAGAATTGATCGTCGCGGCGCGCAGGCTCGGTTGCTGCGTTCGGATTGATTTCATTCGGTAGGTCGGCTTCATGCCTCGTTAGTCGAAGGCATCATTTCCGATTTTTAGGGGATGGTTTTGGATTATCTCGCGGCGCTAACGGCCTTTGTTGAAGCAGCCAATGGCAACAATTTTTCTCGAGCTGCGGAGCGGCTCGGGATAAAGGCATCCACGGTCTCGCGCTATATCAAGGATCTTGAGCAGGATCTCGGCATCGCCTTGTTCAATCGATCTACTCGCACTCTTCATTTGACCGAGGGTGGTCAGACGTTCCTTCATCACGCACGACGGGTGCTTACAGAGCTGGATAATGCCAAGGCGGCAACTTCAGCTCTTAATCAGCACCCTAGGGGCGTACTTAAGCTCAACGTGCCGCCTGCATTTGCCAGGCACCATTTGCTTCCAGTCCTTGGCATTTTTCTTAAAAAATTTCCTGAGATCAAAGTTGATCTGACGCTGGAAGACGCGCACGTGAATTTGATCAATGCGGGTGTCGATCTTGCTATCAGAATTGGCGTTCTTCCTGACTCTAATCTCAAGGCGCGGAGGATCGCGGAGGAGCAGATGGTGTTGTGCGTGAGCCCTTCATTTTCTGAGAGCCATGAGTCTCCTGTTACTCCAAATCATCTAGATGCGTATCCGCTGATTTGCGCAACGGCATCTTCTTTCGATGTTGTATTCGTTCGTGCGGATGAAAGGGTCGAAGTGATGCTAACGACAGAGTTGCGAATTAATGACCTGGACGCGCAGTTGATAGCTACGAAGAATGGGTTGGGGATGGCATTACTGCCTAGCTGGCTGGCGGCGGAGAGTCTGAAAGAGGGAAAATTAGTCCGATGGGTGCCCGAATGGAGCTGCCAGCTCGCTCCGACTCCTGCTTCACTGTGGTTTATTTATCCACCTAAGCGAATAGTTTCTTCGAAAGTCCGTTGTTTCATCGATTTTATCGTCGAGCTGATTGGTGATCCGCCCTATTGGCAACAATCGGCCCCAGCTTAGCAAGGCAAGCCGGGGCTTTTTGTTAGCTGAAACGGATGTCTAGGGAGCGCAAATGAGTCTGCAGCCCGGCGTCCTGAATTGGGATCAGATAAGCCTCAGTATCGGACTCATTGAAGTGAGCGTGCCAGTATCCGGGCGGTGTAACAAACGCCAGGCCAGGCGCCCAGTCAACTCGCGTTGGATTGCGGATTTGACCATTGCTGTCCAGGTCAGTCCCTACCAAGGTGTAGCAACCCTCTTGGCAGTCAATGATGAAATCCAAAGCTATGGACTGGTGTCGATGAGGTTTCTGAATAGAGCCCGCCGGCAGTATTCCGTACATAGCCCACAGTACATGGGTCACAGTTCGGGTCTGGGGGAAATTGCGATTACCCAGCAAAATACTGATGCGGCTTCGATCCTGAGCGCGGGGATCATCGGCTGCTTCACGCAGTTTTGCGTTTGCCACTTCCGCGGGATAAAGCGTCGCATTGAAGCGGTCTTCATTAACCTTTACACCCAAATAGCGAAGCAGCGGCTCATCATGCACGTAGTAAAAGCGAGCGTTCGACGATGCCTCGAGCTCGGTGGGGTGCATTCCGGGTAACGCTATAAAGCATCCTTTTGTCCAGTCGAAGTTTTGATCTCCATAACTCAGACTTCCGTTGCCATCTATCACGTACAACACTTGTGACGTCGCATTGGGAGCGAGGGTCAACGTATCGTTGGCGTTGAGCCTGATGAAGTTAGCGCACAGGCCAGGGCCAGTGGCGGGGCCTTCGCACCCCAAAGATTCACTGAGGTCGAGAGGTAGCAGTCGCGACGGGCCAGAGTCGTATAACGATGATGGAAAGCAGTGGTAAGGAATTCGACTGATCAGATTTGCACTGATTGGGTTTGCCGCCTTGCTGTACTCAAAATATTCGGCTTCAAGTTCGTGAGCAGCTAGCTCGACGCTTTGGGCGGGTTTAAATGCAGTGTTCATTTCGCTTCACTCGTAATTAGAAAGTCATCATTACGCCGGTGTTCCAGCGCATCACGGTGAGATCACTATACGAACGTCGCTAGGAGCCATTAAGAGCCGTAGCGGAACAGGTGTTGTGCCAAAATGGTGATTGCCATTGCGCCTAGCCTGTCCTTTCGAAGAGGAAAATGGTGTTAGGGTCAGCAAGAATAGGCATGGCGCAGTTGCTTCTTGTTAATCACCAACTTCAATTCGGCATTTACTTGGTGGTGATCAAGTCAAAGAGTTGCCACGCAAATCGACCGTCGTGATTCGGTTCGATGAGCATTGGGTAGCAGGAGGTCAAGGCGGGACGAGAGATGCCCGACCTGAAGGTCAGTACATGAGCAAAAGGTCTACGAAACAGCCGGGTGTGCGGGTACTCGAGTATTTTGGGACGTGGCTTGGGAAAGCCAGTTTTCTATCTCGGTGACCATGTATTTGATCACCTGCCGATGGGAAGAGTCGTTGGGGATATCGTGGTATCCGCCTGGTATTTCAATAGTAGTCGCCTTAGGCATCGTTTTGGCCCACGCTCGGGCTAATGCCGGCGGAGCAATTACATCGTGCTGACCATTGATTAGTAGAACTGGAACCCTTAACTGAGCCAAACCTGATTTCAGAGGTTTGGTCTTCGAGGAAATAGCCTCCCACATCGAGGGTTCTGCCGGGCCAGTGTCAAACTTGTACGGGTCATGTTGGAGCGCATCTAAGTAACCCGGATCTTGCGACATGATCAGTTCGATCTTATCGTCGATAACAGGTGGGCCTTCGAACGGAGTTCCTGTCAACACAATGCCGATGGGCTCGGGCTTCAGCTCAAGTGCAATACTTGCCGCGGTGATGCCGCCCAAGGAGTGTCCACAAATTACTAGCGGTAATCTTAGGTGCAAATGTCGAACAAGCCTTGCGAGGCTATTTGCATTTGCGGACAACTGATCAATGGAGTCGAAGCGACCAGATGCGCCACCTGTTAACCCATGTCCTACATGATCAAGTGCCCAGACATTAAAGCCTGAGTGTACCAGTGCTGCGGCGAATCGGTGATAGTGACCGCTGTGTTCGCCAAAGCCATGCAACAACAAAATAGCAGCGCGTGGTGTCTCACAGTCCCAATGTCGATAGTAAAAGCTACCGTCTGCATCGTGGTGAAATGGCATATTTTCAGACCTTCTTGTTCTGCGCTTGGCCCAAGTCATCAAAGCAGTTTGGCCATGTCAGCCACTCAACTGGAACGAGAGGGCTAGGGCGTGAGATTGGTTACAGATCGATGTAAACGATTTCAATGTTTTTAGCAGCTTGTTAAACAGCCCGTCAAGCGCCGATTTGCACAATCATTTTTGACGCAAAGAAGGATTAAATGGGCCGAGGGGGACAGATGACCTATCGGCTAGGCCATCGAATCCGCCGGCCAGGTTTGGCCGGCAGCGGAAAGAAGTTTTGGACTGATAAATTCTACTAGATTGAGTGGCTAGACTGACGGATCATCAGTTGTGTCCCGAGCAGTAACGGTTTGATTTCAGTGCCGTTTTTTAGATTCGCGATCAGTGCTTCTGCACTACGCAGCCCCATCTCCCCTGCGGGTATTGCTAGAGTCGTGAGCGGTGGCTCCAAATACTCGGCGAACTCTAGATTGTCATAGCCCACGACCGACATTTCCCGAGGCACATCTATACCCAGTTTTTTACAGGCTGATAGCACCCCAAAAGCGATGACGTCACTGTTGCAAATGATGGCAGTGACCTCCGGGCATTCCAGGCGGATTCGGCGAAGCGTCTTCTCTCCGAACTCGATGGTGTACCCGCCGGCACTTTCATAGGTGAAGTGAGTGCACTTGGATTTGTGTTCCTTGAGTGCATCCAAAAATGCGCTATGACGTGCTTGCTGGCGATCATTGCCTTGCATGGGGCCCGTTAGCATTGCCATATTTCGGTGCCCAAGTCCCAGCAAGTACTCGGTCAACTGCTTTGTTGCCTGATAATTGTCAAAACCAATGAATGGGAAAGACCTGTCCTCAAAATAGGAATATGTGCATACCACAGGCATGCGGTATTCCTTGAGGTAACGAGTCAGGTCAGGATCAGCAACATCGCCAACAATTAGCAGCGCCTCAGCTCCACGTTCCACTAGAAGCCTTACGCTCTCGTAAATCGAGTTTGAATCAAACCCGCAGCTCAGCACGTACACGACATACCCATACTCGGCGAGTTTGTCCTGGAAGCTTTTGACCATCGTTGCGTAGATCGAGTGATCGAGTGTAGGGATGATTGCCCCAATGACATTCGTCTTTTGTAGTCTCAGAGCCTTGGCGGCAGAGTTGGGTGTGTAACCCATTTTACTCGCTGTCTGTAGGACTTTTTCCCGAACATCGTCTCGAACATGATGGGGGAGGTTGAAGCTACGGGACACGGTAGCCACCGAAACACCTGCAGCTTTTGCCACATCAGTGACGTTCACACGTCCTGATGGTTTTCGCTTAATACTCACACATATTCCTCATGATGGCGCATGCAGCTGAAGACGCGGAGATTAGGACGGTAGTGATATCGTTTACCGCTCAACACTGCTATCCGCTCCTTGGAGCTTTTCCAAGGCTATATGATCCGATTTTGCGACATCCAGCCTTTTCACGCATCAAAAAAATGCGAACGATTACATTCGGCCCTCACTCTCAATTGCTAGGTGCTGTTTTACGCTCGGAGCATGGCTCCGTCATCGAGCAAATCGAAAAAGCGGGAGATTGTTGAATGACACAGCAAGACGAAAATTACACCGCATGGTTGGTGAGTCAATCCATGCTTCAGGCCGCCAAGGACAGGGCAAGGCTCTACTCCGGGCAAGGTCGGTTGTGGGCCCATCCATATGCCGAGGGCCGCCCTAGAGACGCAAGCGCTATTGCCTCTGTTTGGCTTACCGTCTATCCCGAGTCAATCATCGTTCCTGAAGGGGGCACGGTGCTTGGTGCGCTTGGTAACGATCAGCTTTGGCGGAGTCTCTCCGAAATCGGCGTTCAAGGCATTCACACTGGCCCTCTCAAGCGTGCAGGGGGTATCAAAGGTCGTCAGTTGACTCCAAGTGTCGATGGCAATTTCGACCGAATCAGCTTTGAGATAGATCCTCGCTATGGCAGTGAGGAACAGCTCATTCAAGTCAGTCGCGTTGCAGCTGCTCACAATGCTGTGACGATAGATGACTCGATTCCTTCGCACACCGGAAAGGGGGCTGACTTTCGGCTAGCTGAAATGGCCTACGGAGATTACCCAGGGATCTACCATATGGTGGAAATTCGTGAAGAAGACTGGGGGCTTTTGCCTGACGTCCCTAAGGGGCGCGATGCCGTGAATCTTACGCCCGCACTTTGCGATGAGCTTAAGGAGCGGCATTACATTGTTGGGCAATTGCAGCGAGTTATTTTTTTCGAGCCAGGCGTCAAGGAGACTGATTGGAGCGCGACTCCTCCCGTAAAAGGCGTTGATGGCAAGGTACGGCGCTGGGTCTATCTGCATTATTTCAAGGAGGGTCAGCCGTCATTGAATTGGTTAGATCCATCGTTCTCAGCCCAGCAATTGATCATTGGCGATGCCCTTCACGCAATCGATGTGTTGGGGGCGAGAGGGCTCCGACTCGACGCTAACGGTTTTCTAGGCGTTGAGCGCCGAGCTAATGATACGGCTTGGTCAGAAAGCCATCCTTTATCCGTCACCGGCAACCAATTGCTTGGAGGCATGATTCGAAAGGCTGGCGGTTTTAGTTTTCAAGAACTGAATCTGACGCTGGATGACATTGCCAATATGTCTAAAGGTGGTGCGGATTTATCGTATGACTTCATCACCCGACCCGCGTATCAACATGCGTTACTGACTGGAAACACTGAGTTTTTGCGATTAATGCTTCACCAGATGCACGATTTTAAAATCGATCCCGCATCACTTATCCATGCGCTTCAAAATCACGACGAGCTAACCCTTGAGCTTGTGCATTTTTGGACGCTCCATGCCCATGATATGTACCTCTACAAAGGGCAGACCTTTCCTGGAAACATCCTGCGAGAACACATTCGCGAAGAAATGTACGAGCGTCTCGCGGGGGAGCATGCACCCTACAATCTAAAGTTCGTCACGAATGGTGTTTCATGCACAACGGCAAGCATCATCACCGCTGCGTTAGGCATCCGTGATCTCGCCTTGATTACTGAAGTTGAAATCGATCTGATTCAAAAGATTCACCTTCTATTGGTCATGTACAACGCAATGCAGCCAGGCATCGTTGCTGTATCCGGATGGGATCTGGTGGGGGCCTTGCCGCTCGAAGCGGAACAGGTGCTGCATTTGATGCAAGACGGTGACACACGCTGGATTCATCGGGGTGGCTACGATTTGGTCGACCTGAATCCTGAGGCTGAGTTGTCTGCAGAAGGAATGCCGCGCGCCCGATCCCTATACGGCAGCCTCATTGATCAGCTTCAACGCCCAGAATCGTTCGCGTCCATGGTAAAAAAGATATTGGCAATCAGGCAGGCATACTCGATCGCCAGCAGCCGCCAGATTCTCATTCCTGACGTGGAAAACCCCTCACTCTTGTTGATGGTGCATGAGCTGCCAGCAGGGAAGGGTATTCAGGTTACGGCGTTGAATTTCGGCTCAGAACCTATCACCGAAGATGTCCATTTGCCCGGTATCAGCCCAGGGGTGGTAGTCGACATGATCAATGAGCGGGTGGAGGGCGACCTGACAGAGGCCGGACAGATGAGAATTAATCTTGACGGCTACGAAGGGCTTTCGCTGCGAATCGTAAACAGTACTCCGTCAATGTAATCCTTTGCAGAAAACGTTACCAAATTTCGCACAAATTGACTGCAGTAACACTTCTATGGCTAGCATTTTGGTGCGGTTTGGGTAGAGCTGCACCGTCTAAACGGCGCCCGACGCGATAGTTTTCTGCAGCTCTCTAATCAGGCATGCCATTTGCTTGTTAGGTTTCAACAGATGCAGAAAGCTGTGATGATCTTCCCGGGACGATTATTTTTGTTATTCTGTGCTTCAGTTTGTAAACGATTACAGCGGCGATGGCCGCGGTGAACCTACCTCCAGGTGAAAACATGCGTGATATCAATGGGCGTAACATCTCCAATCTCTATGACTACATCGTCATCGGCTCCGGATCCGCTGGCAGTGTTATAGCAGGCCGCCTTTCGGAGGATCAGGGGCGATCCGTTTTGATGCTGGAGGCTGGGCCATCAGACAAGAGCATCTTCATCCAAATGCCAGCTGCCTTGGGCTTTCCTTTGATGAATGACCGGTTCAACTGGTACATCCACTCAGAGCCGGAAAAGGAGTTGGATGGCCGCACAATCTACGAGGCTCGTGGGCGGGTATTGGGTGGTTCGTCTTCTATCAATGGTATGAACTGGGTTCGTGGTAATCCATGGGACTACGACAACTGGGCAGCTATGGGTCTGAAAGGCTGGAGCTACGACGAGTGTCTGCCGTATTTCCGCAAGGCTGAAACGTTCGACCAGGGCGGCAATGACTATCGTGGCGACTCTGGCCCGATGCACATCCAAACGTGCGCAGCGAACAATCCGCTCTATAAGGCATTTATTGAGGCAGGGGTGCAGGCTGGCTATCCATACATGCAGGATCACAACGCGTATCGCCAGGAAGGTGTTCACATCACTCAACGGAACGTGCACAAAGGTATCCGGTGGAGCACCTCGCAAGCGTACATTCACCCGAACAAACATCGCGAAAACCTGCATGTCTGTGACAAAGCCCAAGTCACCCGAATCGACTTTGTAGGCAAGCGTGCAGTAGCGGTTAGATTCCAGCGCGACGGGAAATCCGAAGTCATAACAGTCAATAAAGAAGTGATTTTGTGTGCAGGGGCTATCCACTCGCCACACCTTTTGATGCTGTCCGGCATCGGCAATGCCGAGCACTTGGCTGAGTTCGGCATTAAGTGTGTTGCAGATCTTCCTGGTGTAGGGGAGGGCATGAAGGATCACATCGCTGCTCCCGTTCAGTACCGAGCAACTCAAAACGTTTCGATCGCCAAGCAGCTCACTCCTATCGGAAAGTTCAAGTTGGGTGCGATGTGGACACTGTTCAAAAAGGGGCTCGGTGCTACTAACTTCTTCGAGGTCGGTGCGTTCATCCGCACTAACGACGATATCAAGGTGCCGAATGTGCAGTTCGAATTCATCCCTATGCTGGGTGAGTTCCAACACGGTAGCGTAAAGCTGGAGAACGGCTTTCAATACTTTTTCAGCCTAATGCGTCCTACCAGTACAGGCCGCGTATGGCTGGGTTCGGCGGATCCCCTCGCAGCGCCGAAATTCAATTTCAACTTCCTTTCGACCCAAGAAGATCGCGATGACGCTGTCGCCGCGGTCAAGGCTATTCGACATGTTGTATCTCAGCCTGCATGGGATCCGTACCGTGGAGAGGAAGTCACGCCTGGCCCATCGGTTCAGACAGACGAAGAAATTCTTCAGGCCTTGCGTGGTCTTGCCGGCACCAACTATCACCCGTCGTGTACCTGCCGTATGGGGACAGATGAGATGAGTGTTGTTGATGCTCGAGCACGAGTGCATGGCATTGAAAACCTTCGAGTCGTTGATGCTTCGATCATGCCGGAGATTGTGAGCGGTAACCTCAATGCTCCAGTGATCATGATGGCGGAAAAGATTGCTGACGATATTCGTGGAGTCGCTCCCCTTACCAAAGCAAAAGCCAAGTATTACTCGCCGGCGTGAGATGGCAGGGCTTTGCCGCGAAATCAAACCAATGATGCTTAGCGATACTTGAAGGAATCGGACAATGAAATTGCAAGACAAAGTTGCACTCATCACAGGTGCTGGTGCAGGAATTGGTGAGGCTACTGCCAAATTGTTTGTGAGTGAGGGGGCGAAGGTTATCGTCGCCGATCGCAACATCGAGCAAGCTTTGGCCGTGGCAGACGCGCTGGGTAGCCAAGCATTTGCTGTACAGGCGGATGTTTCTGACGCTGCTCAAGTTAAGACAATGGTTGAAAAAGCAGTCGCCCATTTCGGTGGTATCGACATCCTCGTCAACAATGCTGGCTTCGGTACCCTGGGTACGGTGGTCACCGTGGATGAAGAAACTTGGGATCAGATAATCGACGTCAATCTCAAGGGAGTATTCCTATGCTCGAAATACGTCATTCCTGAAATTATCCGGCGTGGGGGTGGAGCTGTCGTGAATTTGGCATCCACAATCTCTGTAGTTGGCATCAAGGATCGAGCGGCTTACGTCGCTGCTAAGGGTGGCGTAGCCGCATTAACGCGCGCAATGGCATTGGATCACGCTCTCGAAGGCGTTCGCGTTAATAGCGTGGCTCCAGGCGTGATTGCATCCAGTTACTACGACAAGATGTTTGAAACCGTTGAGGATCCAGTAGCGTTCAAAAAGGGGCTGGCGGCGCGTTCCCCTTTGAACAAAATGGGTGAGCCAATTGATATCGCAAACGTGATTCTGTTCTTGGCTTCCCAGGACTCAAGTTTTGCGACGGGTGCCATGTTCACTGTGGACGGCGGCTACACCGCCTGGTAAGGACATGTCGATGATTGATGAACTGCGCGAGTATCAATTCACTGCCCAGGCTTGGGAAAAATATTGGGATCTCTTTGAGAGCCTTTGCTTGCCTATCCGCGGTGATGAATACGGCAAACTGCAGGGGATGTGGCAGGAGCGGGTCGGGGACAAAGTCACCTTTCGGCATATCTGGCGCTACGACTCCCTGGATGAGCGTGCTCGTTTGAGGGGAGAGTTGATCAAAGTCGATGCGTGGCGGGAATCTTTTCTACCCCAGGCTGCCCCACAAGTAAGTAAGCAGTTCTTGCAGGTTCTAACGCCCAAGCTTGAGAGAGATCTCGACAGCTTGGCTCCCGTGCGCTATCTGCACATTTATCGCTGTCCAACTGGTAAGGCGGCTACTGTGATTCGACAAATCAGCACCGCTATTGCTCAGGAGCGTGTCCAGGTGTGCGGTTTGTGGGCAACAGAGTTTTCTGATCCCAATCAAGTGGTTGTGATGGGGCCAAGCGCCGAGGCGCCTCCGGTCGACATCCAAACCTCATTGGTTATTGAAACTCGAACCCTCAAGCCTTTGGGTATCCAGGCCGTTTAACGCTAGCGCGGTACCGCTCGACCCTAAACAGCTTTATTTTTTTTAATTCGCTTGTAAACGTATACAGCGCTCCAATTCAGAGGAACATCTAATGACTTTCAGAAAATACACCCACTGGATCAATGGCGCCGAATGCGCTCCAAACGGCCAGGAATTCATCGAACGCGTATCGCCTGCCCATGGCGGTCTCATTGCAAGCTTTGCTAGCGGCAACGAGAAAGATGTCGACGTCGCAGTTGATCACGCATTCAAGCTACATCAGTCCGGCGCATGGTCGTCAGTACCAGGTTCTGAGCGCGCAAAACTGTTAAACAAATTGGCTGATCTGATTGAGCGTGACGCCGATCGTCTGGCGTTGATCGAAGCTGAAGAGGTGGGTAAACCGATCTCCTATGCAAAGGGAGAGGTCTTGTGGTCGGTTGAGTTGACCCGATTCGCTGCGTCGCTCGCATGGCAGATCAAAGGTGAAGCCTACAACCATTTGGGTGATGACAAGCTGGGCTTGGTTACCCGAGAAGCTCGTGGCGTGGTCGGGCTGATCGTGCCTTGGAACTTCCCTATGGTTTGCCTCTTCCAGAAGCTTCCTTACGCCCTCGCTGCGGGTTGCCCAGTAGTCATCAAGCCGTCCGAGCTGACCTCCGGTACTGCACTGGAGGTTGCCAAACTGGCAGCTGAAGCAGGCTTCCCAGCAAGTCTGATCAACATTGTGACTGGACGCGGTTCTATCGTTGGCGAACGCATGACTCGTCATCCTAACGTTTCCATGATTTCGTTCACCGGCTCGACTGGTGTAGGTAAACAACTCGCTGCAACAGCTGCTTCCGACCTTACCCGTGTTGCGCTAGAGCTGGGCGGCAAGGCTGCGAATGTCGTCTTCGCGGACGCTGACCTTGACGCTGCTTTGGATGGCGTTCTTTTTGGTGTCATTCTCAACCAAGGCGAGGAGTGCGTTGCCGGCACTCGCCTTCTCATCGAAGAGTCAGTGGCACAAGACTTCGTTGCCAAGCTAGTTGAGCGAGCCAACAAAGTTGTTGTGGGCATGCCACTGGATGAGCGGACTCAGATTGGCGCTCTCATCCATGCCCAGCACCTGGAAAGTGTTTTGAACTACATTGAGATTGGTAAGCAGGAAGGCGCCAATCTGGTTTGTGGTGGTAATCGTTTGACTGATGGCGGTTTGGACGCTGGATACTTTGTCGGCCCAACTATTTTCACTGACGTTGAGCGTCATCACCGTATTTTCCGTGAAGAAATTTTCGGCCCAGTGCTGACCGTCACTACCTTCAAAACTCTGGAAGAGGCGGTCGAGCTGGCCAACGACACCGAGTACGGCCTGGGTAATGGCCTCTGGACGAAAGACATCGATAAGGCCTTGAAGGTCTCGCAAAAGCTGCAGAGCGGGACAGTTTTCGTGAATACCTACCTAGAAACGTCACCACAGCTGCCTTTCGGTGGTTACAAGCAGAGTGGTTATGGGCGTGAGAATGGCGTTGATGGACTTAACGAATTCCTTGAAGTGAAGTCGACCTTCATCAAGATGGGAGCTCGTTCGCCGCTCTTAGCTAACACCGTCGGCTGATTTTTTTATCAGCAGTGCGTGAAGACGTGCTGTTGAGCACATCAGCTAGATTGCTTCTCACTAACTCAGAAAGTGACTTATGAAATTCAATCGAATGATCAATGTTGTGGGTGCTCACGTTGGTGGAGAGCACAATAACGTCGTTACAGGCGGTGTCTTGAACGTGCCTGGTAAAACGATGTTCGACAAGATGAAATATCTGCAAGAGCAGGGCGATGATCTGCGTAAGTTCCTGCTTCAAGAGCCGCGGGGATCAGTGACCCAATGCATGAATTTGGTACTGCCTTCCTCGCATCCGGAAGCTGATGCTGGTTTCGTCATTATGGAATCAGAGTTCTACCCCCCAATGTCGGGCAGTAACACGATTTGTACGGTGACTGCTCTTTTGGAAACCGGCATGATTCCAATGGTTGAGCCGGTCACCCGCTTGACCTTGGAAGCACCTGGTGGCCTCGTTCGTGTTGAAGCTCGCTGCCAAGACGGTAAATGTTTGAGTGTTAAGTTTTCCAACGTGCCTTGCTTTGTGTTCGCTTTAGACAAGTACATCGAGGTACCGGATTTAGGAACTATCAAAGTCGACGTGGCATATGGCGGGATGATTTACGTCTTAGCAGATGCGCGATCGCTTGGTTTTGATATCACACCTGACGAGGCGGCGACTCTAGTTAGTGTAGGTGAAGCGATCAAGGCGGCTGCCGCAGAGCAGATTCCAGCGGTTCACCCCGAAGAGCCAGAGATCCACACCATCAATCAGACGCTGTTCGCAGGGCCGATGCATGATGATCCGATGGGTAAACGTTCGCGAAACGGAGTGATTGTTTCACCAGGTCGTCTTGATCGCTCTCCCTGTGGTACGGGCACTAGCGCACGCCTGGCTGTCATGCATGCACGAGGACAAATCAAACCCGGTGAAAAGTTTATTCACGAGTCTATTCTGAGCACTGAATTTGTAGGTGAAATCGTTGAAACGCTAACCATCGGCGACCGTCCAGGCATTCGACCGACAATCAGTGGTCAAGCGTTCCTTACCGGCTTCCACCAGTATGTTCTTGATCCAAACGATCCATTTCCGACTGGGTACACCCTCAGCGATACCTGGCGTAAAAATAACTGATTCGCCCCTGGTGCCCGGTCGCAATGACCGGGCGTCAACCATCTCATACTTCCTGCCAGACTTTTCAACACAGTTGATGTCCTTACCCCAAAGGTGCAGCAGATCAATGTCTGTCGTGCGGGGCATCTGTACGTCTGTGTTGCTTGAAAAGGATTTTAGTCATGAATGTCCAAAGCGACCTTTCCGTAACTACACGCCAAATACCATCGCTACGCGGTATGCAGATCACCACAATGACGATGCTGATCTTCGCTGGCCTCATCAACAATCTCGATCGTAGCGCTCTTTCAATAGCGAACCCTTTGATCAGTCAAGAGCTTCAAATCAGTGCTGCCGGCATGGGCGTATTGATGTCAGCATTCTCACTGGTCTACGCCTTTTCCCAGCTACCGATAGGCATCATTCTTGACCGATTGGGAGCGCGCTTGGTTCTTGGGTGGGGACTTATCATTTGGTCTTCGGCGCAAGTGTTTTGTGGATTGGCAAACAGTTTCAGTCATCTCTTCATTGGCCGTGCGGTGCTCGGAGCAGGTGAGTCTCCACATTATCCCGCTAGCGCAAAAGCTGTCAGTGAATGGTTCGCCGCGGAAAAGCGTGGTGGGCCAACAAGTCTCTTTTTGATCGCGGGAACGATTGCACCAGCCATGGCGCCACCGCTGCTGACTCTCCTGATGCTGAGCCTAGGGTGGCGTTGGATGTTCGTCGTGCTTGGTGTAATAGGCATTCTTTTAGGTCTTGCTTGGCTCGCCTTTTATCGGAACCGTGCTGACTTTGATCAAGCGGTAGCAGAAAGCGATGCGCTGGTAATCGTGAAGGAAAAGATCTCTTTACGAGAGTGGGGTAGCCTCTTTCGCCAGCGTAATACCTGGGCGATGATCTTCGGATCGGCTGGAGTCATCTACATGATCTGGTTGTACATGTCTTGGCTGCCAGTCTATTTGCAGAATGAACGCCACGTGAGTATCGCCCTGACGGGTTGGTTGGCAGCTATTCCCTATGCGTTAGGCACTTTGGGTCAACTCAGCTGCGGGATGCTCATCGATTTGCTAGTACGTCGAGGATGGTCAATTTCGGCGAGTCGGAAGCTGCCAATTTGTGGCGGTCTGTTCGGCGCCGGCATTGCGACTTTGTGCGCTGTGTTCGCTCCGACAACAACGGGAGCGTTGATTTCAATTTCTGCTTCCATGTTCTTCATCTATTTCGCAAATGTTGGCACTTGGGCTTGGTCAGTGTGATGGTCGATACGCGCTTTGTCGCGACAATGGGCAGCTTGCTGACTTTTGGTGGATATCTTGGTGGATCGGCGGCACCTGTAATCACTGGCATCCTGGTCGATCAAACACATTCCTTTTCCTTGGCCCTCAGCATCAGCGCTCTTTTGGCGTTCGTCGCGGCGCTGATCTATTTGTTCGGAATTAAGCTAAATCACACCATTAAGAAATAGGTTTTCCATGGGCGCTCAAAGGACAGCGTGGAGCGTTTTGCGTCTGAGCACCTCGGCTATAAGCTCAAGGTGGACTGCTGTCTCGAAGAAGCTATAGCCGCGTTGAAGAGAACTCATACCGGAGCAG
The DNA here is from genome assembly GCF_044753305.1 of Pseudomonas sp. NPDC088429. Taxonomy (NCBI): domain Bacteria; kingdom Pseudomonadati; phylum Pseudomonadota; class Gammaproteobacteria; order Pseudomonadales; family Pseudomonadaceae; genus Pseudomonas; species Pseudomonas sp. NPDC088429. Next base: position 64,978 of record NZ_JBIVMX010000021.1, read on the forward strand.
ATGAATGAGGCGCGCAAGCATTGGTGGTCATACCTTGCGGCGCCTCGCGCTCACTACATCAAACTTTAAAATTGCCCATTAGCATCTGCTGCTGGTTCGCCAGCTCATTTAATGTCTGACTAACACTTGCAGACTCACGTGCCTGCTCTGCAAGTAACTCGGTCACGTCTCGGATTGCGGACACGTTCCGGTTGACCTCCTCGGAGACAGCACTTTGTTCTTCGGCTGCGCTCGCGATCTGTATCGTCATATCGTTTATCACTTCAATACTTTGGCTTACTCGTGCGAGCGCAATCACAGCCTTTAGCGCATGCTCAGCACTTGAGTCAGCTTGGCGGTGCTGTGACTCCATCGCATTGACCACGCCTCGTGTGCCGTTCTGTAGATTTTCTATGACACCCTGAATTTCACTCACTGAGTCTTGTGTTCGCTTGGCCAAGTGACGAACTTCGTCAGCCACTACCGCGAAGCCACGACCGGTTTCGCCTGCGCGTGCCGCTTCGATCGCAGCATTGAGTGCCAGTAAATTCGTCTGCTCTGCGATGGAGCGAATAACGTCAAGGACACTGCCAATTTTCTCGCTGTTATCGGAGAGTTGATGAACCTCTTTCATCGCATTTCCCATATTTTTCGCCAGCGATTGGATTGAACCTGTTGTGGCTTCAATAATTTCTTTGCATGACTGAGTAGCACCGTCGCCATCGCGCGCGGCCCCGGCAGCCATTGAGGCATTCTTTGCGACATCTTGCGAAGTGGCGCTCATCTCGTGAGCCGCGGTGGCGACTTGTTCGACCTCTCGAAGCTGTTGCTGCATACCAGTACTGGTTTCATTTGCAACTGCTGCCGCTTGGGTGGCGGTACTACGGGTTTCTCCCGCGGCTTTACTCACTTGGGCAATGATGGGTTGAAGCTTGTCTAGAAAGGCGTTGAACCAGCCAACCAACTCTCCCATTTCGTCGCGTCGCTCAAAATCAAGGCGACGCGTGAGGTCGCCCTCACCATTTGCGATGTTTTCAAGCATGGAAGAAACTCGAATAATCGGTTTGCTGATGCTCGCGGCGAGCAACCACATCAGAGTGAGACCTGCTATTGCGACCGAGCTTCCAATGATGATTTGTTTGCCAATGCCTTCAGCATTAAATTGCTGAAGCGTTTGCTGTAGCTCCTGCGCCGGTGCCATTAGAGTCGCTTCCGGGACACTGATGATGACTTGCCAGGGTGATGCGCCCTGTACAGGTGAAAACGGGACAGCGATCATCAGTTCACCATCACTGATATTTTCTGTCACCGACGAACCATCTTTACGAGCCTGCTCTATTGTGGTCGTTGTTCGTACAGGTTCGACTGTCTTCAAGGCTTTACCTAAAGCATCTGCGGCATTGCTTTTTCCTGCAATGATCCCTGAGGCGCTGACAAAGGTCACTTGGGATTGACCCTCATAGAGGTTCGAGCTGGCTTGGATTGCCAGGCTTTGAAGGCTCTCTAGTGTTAGGTCAATACTAATGACCCCTATAATCTGCCCTTTATCAATCATCGGCATGGCGATGCTCGACATCAGCGTCGGCACGCCATTGAGAGGGTAGGTGTAGGGTTCAATTACACACGTTTTTTGCGTCTTTTTCGGGCAGTTAAACCAGAGTTTCGTCGCATCACCGTCATCGACAAGGTCAGCTTCTGGAATCGTGAAGTTTTCCTTTGACGAAGCAAATGCGGCAAATCGGCCGACTTCGTTCCCCGCATGATCTGGCGCGTTGATCGCAGCACGGTCAGCGTTATCCAGCTTGTCCTTATCAAAAGCCACAGCGATGCCGAGGATTTCCGGAGTAGCGTTTACCTGTGCTTGCATCAACTGAAATAGGTGAGTGCGCAGCACATTACCAGCTAGGCCATCCTTCATTGCTTGGTCGCGCATTTCGACGATTTGACTTGCGACTGTTCGAGTAAAGACGTTTCCGCTCACGAACCGCTCTTGGATGACATCGGCCTGTTGTTTTGCTGCGGCGTTCAGGTATCGAAGGGCGCCATCCTTCAGTGAGCGCGTTCCTGATTCATCAACCAAATATGACGTTTGCCTTATGTGATCAATGGAAAAAAATACCAAACCAATGATCACGCCAAGAAGGCAGAAACCGGAAACCAAGATGATTTTTGTTTTTATTGCTAGGTGAGAGAAGTGCATGAAAGCGCCTCGCATAAGGGAGTAATCTCTTAATCGGCAAAGTAAACGATTACATTAGGGTGGTGGTCTTGATTTTACGAGGCGATGTATGGCTGAAAAAATCGAGTTCAGAAGGTTGACATGAAAACTCGTAAACGATTACATTCTGTTTGTCAGCGATATCTTCCAGTTTTTACCGAGGGCTGGAAGGGTCAAGGCAATTTGCTTCACGGTAAATTTTTCGGCTCTGAATGTAATTTTTACAGTCAGGTGCCAGCTCAAGGCACGGTTTGGTCACCCGCTTTGGTGCAAAGTTGTAATCCTTCGTTAGGGATTTTGTTTCATGTTTTGACCCGCTGATTTCAGCGGGTATTTTTTCTTTGTTGCTGCTCTTCCTCACCCGCTTTCACACCGGCGGGTTTTTTTTTGTTAACAAAAGGGTCAGTCATGGGACGTTGGGTTGCGATGTCGGAGGGCGGGGGAAGTGATTTTTCGGGTTACCTCTGTGTACCTCCCTCTGGCAGAGGCCCAGGCCTTCTGCTAATCCAGGAAATCTGGGGCGTAAATGCCCATATTCGTGCGATGGCAGATGCCTATGCTGCCGAAGGTTTTGTGGTGCTCGCCCCAGATGTCTTTTGGCGTCAACAAGCCCGTATTGACCTGACCTATGACGATGCAGGTATTGAGCTGGCCTATAAGCACTACAACGCGCTGGATATGGATCAGGCGTGCGATGACCTTGGTCGAGCTGTCGAATATCTGAAAGGTTGTGAGTTCGTCGAGGGTAGACTCGGTGTGCTGGGCTATTGCTTGGGTGGCACCTTGGCCTACTCCCTGGCAGCTAACGAACACTTGAGTGCCGGTGTCAGTTATTACGGCAGCGGGATTGGTGGGATGCTAAACAAAACTCCGCGGATGGCTTTTCCTTTCCTTTTTCATTTCGCCGGAGACGACCACCTCATCGCGATGGGGGAAGTCACTAGGCTTAAGCCTCTTCTCAGTGCTACCGGTGATGCTACTTTTCGTATTTATGAGGGGCAACGCCATGGCTTTAATTGTGTGGAGCGAGATAGCTATTCGATGAGAGCAGCGTTGCTGGCTAAGGCCGGCACGCTCCGGTTTCTTGCTCAACACCTGGTGCGCTGAGTCATGCGTGGCTGCTCAGCGCTTGATGCAAATTCTACAGCGTCCCGGCAGAGCGCCGCGCTTCTGGTATGCATGGCAGCACTCTTTCTTGCCATCCATGACGCAATGGCCAGGCACCTAATCGCCACGCTCCCTGTAGTGATGCTGATATGGGTTCGTTATTTTTTGCAGGCGGTCTTGATGTCCGCTTGGGGATGGGCTCGATCAGGCCCTGCAGTATTCAGTACGCGGCACCAAGGATTGCATTTTTTAAGAGCTCAGTGCCTTGTGGCGTTGAGTGTTTGCTTTATTGTCGGATTGAAGTACGTCCCTCTCGCAGAGGCTACGGCGTTGAATTTTTTATCGCCTCTGTTCGTGCTTGTAATTAGCAGGCTTGTATTGCGTGAGTCAGTCGTGTTTTCTCAGTGGGCAGCTGTTGCTGCGGGCCTGGTTGGCGTGCTGATGATCGTAAGGCCAGGAGGGGAGCTATTTGTCCCTGCGGCCTTATTGCCTTGCTCTGCAGCTTTCTTCTTGAGCATCTATCAGTTGGTGACACGAGCGGCATCAAGGTTTGATTCGCCGGCGACATCCACTATATGGCTCGGCATTTTTGCTTTCTTGATCGCAAGCTTAGCTCTTCCACTTTTTTGGGTGACCCCGACGCTCGATGATTTGTCCTGGATGCTTCCTATGGGGTTGGCGGGCACAATTGCCCATTGGCTACTGGCTTCTGCATATCAATCTGCAAGTCCCTCATTTCTTGCGCCGTTCAGCTATATCCAAATCGTTTTCTCGGTTTTTTTGGGCTTCGTTCTGTACTCGACCTTTCCTTCGTTTGTTGCGCTAGGTGGGGTTTTATTGATCTCGATCAGCGGATTGATTGCAATCAAACGTTATAAATAACGGGCTTTCGAAAGAAACGAAGGCGAATCCACAGTCCTCGGCAGATAAGGTGCGCTGGTTGTTCTGACCAATGGCGTGAAAATCGCTTGCGAATTGGCTAGTAAACGATTACAAATAAAGCACCTTCATATGTTGTGGTTATCCGTATGAGCTCGAGGTTAGGGAATCGCAATGCTTGGTAGGTTCCATGGATCGCTGGTTTATTCGGGGTATACCTTGTCGTAAGGCGGCTGATAGCGGATGTACGTAGTTTTTTGTCTTGAAATGTAAACGATTACGAGCCTTGAAAACCAAGTATTGACAGGCTCGCCCAACAAGCTTGACGGAGGTTTTTGTGACTAATACAGCAATCGATTCGAACGAACCCGCAGAAGCTAAAGGGACTCTGGTCTACGTCACTCGTGAGACCGAAGTCAGCTACTGGCAGCCGAAGCCTGCAAACGGCTATGTCTCTGTGGCGGTTTCACCTCAGTTGTTCAAGATGAACCGTAACTTCTCCGTGGGTACGCAAATGCTGCCTCCTGGCGGTCGTGTTCGTGAACATGCGCATGCGGCTAACGAAGAAGTCTTGCACTTCGTATCTGGCACCGGCACCGCAGTTGTCGATGGCAAGGTGTACAAGCTTGAACCAGGCGTGACCCTGTTCTTGGGTGAACACAACTCTCACACGTTCAGCAATGACGGCGAAGTAGATCTGCACTGGGTATGGTTCATGAATCCAAGTGGCTTGGAGACTTTCTTCCGTGATGTTGGTCGCCCTCGTCAGCACGGTGAGCCTGCTCCGGAGCCATTTGAGCGGCCAGCAAATATCGAGCAAATTGAGTCCACCGGTATTTTTGCCTACACCAAAAACTGAGATTGATGACATGGCAGAAAAGATCTACGCCCAGGAGAGGGGGTCGGGTATCCCTGTAGTTTTGATCTCAGGATTGGGCGGGCTGGCCGAGTTTTGGCAGCCAGTTGTCGATCAACTCAAAGACGACTACCGGGTGATTACGTTCGATCACCCCGGAGTAGGTCGAAGCGAAATTGAAGGGTCGCCAAACATTCTGGGCATCAGGAACGCCTTGCGCAGATTGTTAAATGAAAAGGGCGTTGAGTCGGCTCACATAGTGGGGCACTCTACCGGTTCATTAGTCGCACAAAGCATGGCGCTGGATCACCCCGAGCGGGTAAAGAGCATCGTGCTGAGTTGTGGCTGGGCTATGCCTGACAAGCGTTTCAAGGACTTTTTTGCCTATCGTCAGTATCTGCTAACCAAGCTGGGGGGCGGGGCTTACAACGCGCTCACTCGCTTGGTTGCTTATCCATCGCAATGGTATGGCGACAATTTCGCAATCGATGATCCGCTCGATTTTGAAGAGGTTTCATCGGTAGATATCGAGATGACTTATGCACGCATGGAGATGCTTCTGAACTTCAGTCGTCGCGATGAGTTGTCGTCTCTCAATCTGCCTGTGTGGGTCATTGGCGCTCAAGATGACTACATCATTCCTTTTCATCATTCACAGGAACTGGCCAGCCTCATTCCTGGTTCCAGCCTTGTTGAGCTGAGTGGTGGTCATTTTCCACCGGTTACACGCACCAAATATTACACCGCACTGCTTCGTCAATTCTGGGAGTCCATAGCATGAGCACTAACAAAATCAGCCGCGTCGGGATCATCGGACTTGGGGCAATTGGTAAACGCGTCCTGAATGCCTTGCAAACCCAGCACCTTCCACTGGCGTCCTACGCTGCAATTGATCATGCCCCTCATACTGACGACTTCGTCAAAGAGCATAAGCTGGAGCTTTTCACTGAAGCCCAGCAACTGATCGATTGGAAGCCAGACCTGGTTATCGAGTGTGCAGGTCACGGTGCGGTCGTTCATGCAGTTCCTGTGTTCCTTAGTGCAGGTATTGACGTGGTAATCGCTTCTATCGGCGCACTCGCTGACAAGTCGTTGGCTGCAGATCTTGAGCAAGCAGCGGAATCAGGTGGTGCACGATTGATCCTCGTCTCTGGTGCGATCGGTGGCTTGGATGCCATGCGCTCTGCTCGAGCTGCTGGCCTGGACGAAGTGTTGTACGTAGGTCGAAAACCACCGCAAGCGTGGGCTGGAACACCTGCCGAAGAAGAGTTCGACCTTGATCAAATCAAGGTGCCAACGACGATCTTCCGTGGTACCGCTGCCCAGGCATCCATTCGTTTTCCAAAAAATGCGAACGTGACGGCTGCTGTTGCTTTGTCAGGTGTTGGTTTCGACGACACACAGGTTGAGTTGATCGCTGATCCGACTGTTGGGAAGAACGTGCACGAGGTTAATGCCAAGGGAGCATTTGGTGAGTTGTCGATTCGACTGATCAATAACCCGCTGCCTGACAATGTGAAGACATCCTGGTTGGCGGCATTGAGTATTGAGGAAGCCGTCAGTAAGCAGCTTCTGACCACCGTCTTCTAGTTTTTGATTGGAAATGTAATCGAATACAAAAAAGGCGATGTTCTTTTTACTTCATTTGAGTGACGGATAAGAGTTTCTTGTTCCTGTCACGGGACTCAAGAACAAAGCTTTTATGGCGAAGGAAAAGTCGGCGCTTGCGCCGCTTTTTCGTCATGGTTTTTTAAAGCCAGAGGTGGTCGATGTGTTTCTATCGATACCTTATCTGACGATCTCAGCCTGAGTCATTGCTCCTCAGCCTCCTAGGGTTTTGCGCTGATTCCATAGCCTATCTCAGCGCAAGGTATGGGCAGTCAAAGCATGACTGAGGGCCAAAGTATTTTGATTTGTTCCTGAGTTTCGTGCGTGATCGAAGCCCGGGTTGGAGACTGTTTTGACAAATTTTTCGCCTGCTACGTATACCGACCTCAGTGTCGAACGTTTGATAAATGAAGCGATTCTTCGCAAAGAGGGCGAGTTGTCCGATACCGGCGCACTGGTTGTTCGTACCGGTCACCGTACCGGCCGTTCACCAGTCGATCGTTTCATCGTTGATGAGTCGAGCACCACGGGCGCCATCGCCTGGGGCCCGATCAACCGCAAGTTCCCGGCCGACAAGTTCGACGCCCTGTGGGCTCGCGTTGAGGCATTCAACAACGCGCAAGAGCATTTCGTTTCCCACGTGCATGTAGGTGCGGCTTCCGAGCACTACTTGGCCGTGAAGATGACCACCCAGACCGCTTGGCAGAACCTGTTCGGTCGTTGCCTGTTCATCAACCCGGCCCAGTACAACCCGGCTGGCCGTGATGAGTGGCAAGTGCTCAACGTGGCCAACTTCGAGTGCGTGCCAGAGCGTGACGGCACCAACTCCGACGGCTGCGTGATCATCAACTTCGCACAGAAGAAAGTGCTGATCGCCGGCATGCGTTACGCCGGTGAAATGAAGAAAGCCATGTTCTCCGTGCAGAACTTCCTGCTGCCGGCCGCTGACGTGCTGCCAATGCATTGCGCCGCCAACATCGGCGAAGAGGGCGACGTGACCCTGTTCTTCGGTCTGTCCGGTACCGGCAAGACCACCCTGTCGGCTGACGAAAGCCGTTACCTGATCGGTGACGACGAACACGGCTGGGGCGAAGGTGTGGTCTTCAACATCGAAGGCGGTTGCTATGCCAAGTGCATCGACCTGTCCGAGAAGAACGAGCCGGTGATCTGGAAAGCCATCAAGCACGGCGCGGTATTGGAAAACGTCGTTATCGATGACGCCAAGCACGCCGACTACACCGATGTCAGCCTGACCCAGAACAGCCGTGCCGCCTACCCGCTGGAGCACGTTGCCAAGCGCTCCGAGAAGAACCTCGGTGGCGAGCCGAACGCGGTGATCTTCCTGACCTGCGACCTGACTGGCGTTCTGCCGCCCGTGTCGATCCTCAACGAAGAACAAGCGGCTTACCACTTCCTGTCCGGCTACACCGCTTTGATCGGTTCGACTGAAATGGGTTCGGGCAGCGGCATCAAGTCGACCTTCTCCACCTGCTTCGGCGCACCGTTCTTCCCGCGTCCGGCTGGCGAATACGCTGAGCTGCTGATCAAGCGCATCCGTGGTTTCGGCTCCAAGGTCTATCTGGTCAACACCGGCTGGACTGGTGGTGGCTACGGCGTCGGCAAACGCTTCAGCATCCCGACCACCCGCGCGGTGATCGCAGCGATCCAGAGCGGCGCGCTGATCGGTACTGAGACCGAGCACCTGGACACCATCAACCTCGACGTGCCAGTGGCCGTACCGGGCGTTGAGACTGGCCTGCTGAACCCACGCAACACCTGGGCTGATAAGCCATCCTACGACGAAGCCGCCATAGCACTGGCCGGCCTGTTCATCGAGAACTTCAAGAAGTTTGATGTCAGCGAGTCAATCAGAGCGGCAGGCCCGGCCTGCGTTAAACCGGAATATTCTGGGAGTTGCGAGTATGTTTAACCATGTTCAAGCCTATGCCGGTGACCCTATTTTGTCCTTGATCGAAGCCTTTGAAAAAGATCCGCGGGCAGACAAGGTCAATCTGAGTATTGGCCTGTATTACGATAATCACGGTGAAATACCTTTACCATCTGCTGCGCGTGAAGCAGAGATGAGTCTCTCCGAGACTGGGCAGCATGCATCTCTGTACCTGCCTATGGAAGGTCTCGCCGAATACCGTGAGGGTGTGCAAGGCTTGCTGTTTGGTATGGGGCATCCCGCGGTCAAATCGAATAGGGTTGCAACTGTACAAACGATTGGGGGCTCCGGCGCTCTCAAGATTGGCGCTGATTTTCTCAATCGCTATTACCCCAATTCACAAGTTTGGGTCAGTGATCCGACCTGGCAAAACCATCATTCAATATTTGCTGGCGCTGGCTTTAGGGTGAATACCTATCCCTACTTTGACGCTGCTTCAGGGGCGGTAAATTTCGCAGCGATGGTTCAAGCTCTGGAACGTCTTCCAGCGCAAAGTATTCTCGTGCTTCATCCTTGCTGTCACAACCCAACGGGTGCTGACCTGACCCCTGATCAATGGGATTTGGTGACGTCGATCGTAAAAGCAAGAGAGTTAATTCCTTTTCTGGATATTGCCTACCAAGGGTTTGGCGTTGGTATGGACGAGGATGCGTATGCCATTAGATCAATGGCTCAAGCAGGTGTCAGTTGCTTGGTCAGCAACTCTTTCTCGAAAATCTTTTCCCTATATGGCGAGCGAGTAGGGGGGCTTTCAGTGGTGTGCCAGGATGAGCCTACAGCTGACAAGGTTCTGGGACAGCTTAAGGCAACGATTCGACAAAACTATTCGAGCCCACCTCGACATGGGGCGCAGATCGTCTCAGCAGTCTTGGCTCAGCCGGAACTCAAAGCGTCCTGGATTGCGGAGGTGGAGATTATGCGTCTGCGCATCGTCGAAATGCGCAAAGCGTTAGTGGCGAGATTGAGTACTGCTTTACCTGATCGAGATTTCAGTTTTTTTCTGACTCAGCAGGGTATGTTTAGCTATACCGGCTTCAACGCCGATCAGGTGATGCGCCTGAAGGTCGAGCGCCGTGTTTACCTTATCGGTAGTGGTCGGATCTGTATGTCTGGATTGAATCCTCAAAATATTGATCAGGTTGCTGAGGCAATGGCCAGGACATATGGCATTCGAGAATGCGCTTGATTGTGTAGATTTGAGGTTGAATATGACCGAGCCCGTTTTTACACGGGCTCGGTCAATTCTATTACTGTAAAAGGCTCCTCCCTCGTCATCCCGTTACCGTCGAGTCTTGGATCGTGTACCAAGGCCTTACCATTTACCTAGTCAGGCGTGCTTCTATCGGAAGCAATTTACCTTGGAGGCTTGCGCCTCAGCATTGGAAGGGCAGGCAATGTTTGATTCGTGCCAGTGGCTTAACGAGCCCAAGATCTGGTCAACCGATGGACGTGAGTTGTCCGTCACGACGGATGCCAATACCGATTTTTGGCGAGGTACCTACTATGGGTTTTTTCGTCATAGCGGCCATTTCTTTGGAGCCAAGGTTATCGGCGATTTCACAGCGCAGATCCGTGTAAAAGGCGATTTCAAAGAGCTATATGACCAAGCTGGGTTGATGGTACTCATCGATGACCAACGCTGGATCAAAGCGGGCGTGGAGGTGAACGATGAAGCAGCCGTGAGCAGCAGCGTATTGACTAATGGCCTATCAGATTGGGCTGTTAGCTCGGCATTGACACGTGGTAATGAGTTTTGGCTCCGCATCACGGTAGCCCAGAGTTCTGTTCGCGTTCAGATTTCTGAGGATTATATTGTTTGGCCGCTTGTGCGGCTCGCGGCGTTCCCGGTTGCAGAGCACTATCTGGTAGGCCCCATGTGCTGCACACCTGAGCGAAGGGGACTGCGCTTGAGCTTCAGTGAGTTCACTGTCGGGCCTGCATTGAAAAAAGAGTTACATGATCTCAGCTGAGAGATGCGGCGACGCCATGAAGCTGCGTCGCCGTTGCTCCCTAGTCAGTGAATCTGATGGGAAAGGAATTGCTGCGTCCGTTCATTTTTGGGTGAATCGATCACCTGCCTTGGTGGGCCAATTTCTGCGATCTTTCCGGCGTCGAAGAATGCTACCCGGCTGGAGACCTCTCGTGCGAAAGCGATTTCATGAGTGACCAGCACCATCGTCATCCCTTCGGTCGAGAGCATCAACAGCGTATCCAGAACCTCACGTACCAGTTGAGGATCCAGCGCTGCAGTGACTTCATCAAAAAGCATGTAGCGGGGTTGCATCGCTAGCGCTCGAGCAATTGCCAAGCGCTGTTGTTGTCCTCCAGAAAGCTGAGTGGGGGACATCGACGCCTTGTCGCCCAAACCTACTTTTTCGAGCTGCGCGTACGCCACTTCCTCTGCGCTTTTTCGTTTCATCTTGCGCACAACTTTGAGAGCCAAGGCGGCATTGTCGAGCACCGAAAGGTGAGGGAAGACATTGTATTGCTGGAACACTATTCCCACGTTTGCTCGCAGCGCATTGAGATCAGTGGCTCGCGAAAAAACATCAACACCATCGACGCAAATATTGCCGTCACTGATGCTTTCCAATCCATTTATGCACTGAAGCAACGTTGATTTTCCAGATCCGCTCGGGCCGATAATGGACACGACTTCACCCTTTTCAACGCTCATGTCGACACCCTTCAAAATGTTCAGGTTGCCGTAGGATTTGTGGACGTTCTTGATTTCGATCATTGACCCAGTCCTTTTTCAACTTTGGCGCCCAGGCGAGCGATGGGATAGCACAGCAGGAAGTAAAAAATACCGACGATGAGTAAGACCAGTAGGGGCTCCTGGGTTCGAGTGACGATGATTTGTGATCCGCGAAGAAGCTCGATGTAGCCAATAACGGCCGCCAATGAAGTGTCTTTGAGCACGCCCAAAACAATACCGATCCAAGAGGCAAATGTGCGTCGAAGCATGATCGGTACCGTTACATTGGCGAACGCTTGGAGATAGCTCATGCCGAGTGAACGTGCTGCCTTCTGCAGGTTTTGAGGTACTGATTCAAATCCTCCTTTGTAGATCTCTGAGCAGAACGAAGCCATGTACAGCGTCAGCACGACAGCACTGCAGTAGAAGGGGCTTAAGGGATAACGAAAGGCGGCAAGAGCCGCGTTCACTACGATCAATTGGATGAGTAGGGGAACGGAGCGAGATACATCCACCAACACGACTATCAGGCTATTTCCGACTCTGGATACCGATCTGAGCCAGCCCATTAAAAATCCCAGTATGGAGCCTAGGACGATTGCCCATAGTGCTAACCAGAGTGTGTGTCCGGCACCCTGGAGAAGGAAGATAAGGTCGTTTGGCTGAAGGCCAGAAAATAGCGGCACACTGTTCATGATTGAACCCTCCTTTTTCCGCCATACAGTCGCGCAGCACCGTAAAGCGCCAAGGTCACGAGTTTGGCCAGAGCGTAGTAGACGATTGCCGTAGCGATGAAAAATTCAAATGAACGGAAAGTTAGAGACTGGGCTGTATAGGTTGCGCCTGTCAGTTCCTGAAGACCCACCACCATACCCAACGAGGTATTGAGAAGGCTCCAGATCAACTGATTGCCTGCGCCAGGAAGAATCAAGGGCACCAATTGTGGAAGGATAATTTGGCTGAATGTTTGCCAGCGGTTCATCCCCAATGCTGCACCCGCCCGATATTGCCGCGGATCCACGCCGTCGATTCCTCCGCGAATAACCTCGGCCAGGTAGCCCGCGGTGTTGAATGTAATGGCTCCTAGCACTGCATAGAAGGAGTTCACATCCACTCCAATGGCACCCAACCCGAAATACGCCATGTAGATCTGGAACAAGCACGGAGTGTTTCGCGCGATCTCAATCCAGGTGACACACACTGCTTTCGCGGATTTGTTACTCGAAGACTTGCCCCATGCCAGCACAAACGCAATCAGAGAACCCAGTACAAATGATAGGAGCGTCAATTGCACAGTCATGATCAGACCGGGCAGTAAATCAGGAAAAGCCCGCCACACCGGCGTCCATTGGAAGTGATAATTCATAGCGTCGCTCCTCGTTCATTAAGGTGCGAGCTTGCGGCTCGCACCCTCTACGTGCTTAAAGCTTGTCTAAGGCAGGAGCGTCTGCCTGGTACCACTTTTTGTAGAGCTCGGAATATCGGCCGGTGACTTGCTGCTGATGCAGGAAAAGGTTTGTGAAGCGAAGGAAGTCGGTGCTATCGCGGGTCACCATCATTCCGACGGTGTCTTTGGGGAAAGGAGCATCGCAGCAAGTATGAAAGGCCTGGAACTGAGGTAGCTTGGTCAACTCAATCGCGGCTTGGACGTTGACGATGAATGCGTCAACTTTTCCTTGGGCCAAGGCCAGGTTCCGGTCGCTATCATTACTGACGGTTAGATACTTGCCCTCTGCATCATTCCATTGCTTAAAGTAAGCTTGGAACAGAGCATCTTCAGCAGCGCCGCGCACACCAGCGACCTTTTTTCCTTTCAGGTCATCAAAGGATTTGATGTTGGAGTCTTTGCGTGAGACTACGACGAAACTATAGGAGGAGTAGGGAGTCGTGAAGGCAACCGTTTTCGCACGTTCTAGTGTGATGGTTGCGCTCGCAATCGAGATGTCTACCTGGCTCGAAAGCAAAGCTGGAATCCGCTGCGGAGACGACGTTTCAACTATCATCGGCTTGACACCAAGAGCCTTGGCCAGATCGAGGCAATACTCAACGTCATAACCAGCTGGGTTGTTTGCAGAATCCCTGAAGCCATTAGGTGGATAATCCAGCATGACCCCACATTTGAGCTCTCCTGAAGAGATCACATCGTCTAGCTTGTCGGCCATTACAGGTGACGCAACGGTCATGATGGCGACCATAGCGGCGGTGATGCTCAATTTCTGACTTGCTTTCATGACTTAGTCCCCGCGTTAGTGTTACTGCTTGTAAACCATTACATTGTAGATAGCAGAACGTGTGCCAGATCTGCTGAAGCAGCGACGCCAGACGGTCAGTTACGGTGTTTAGTCCTGAATTTGTTATCATTATCTCATTGATTTTAAGATGATTTATAGAAGCTAGGTTGTATTTTAGTTTTTTGCGAAAGGGCTAACGGCAACCGACCGCCTTATATTCACGCACTACATTGGTGCGTAGGTGTGTAAACGATTACTGATTTTGACGCTTGAATGGTGAATTCGTAACACCGTCATGTGCGCTGCGCGATGAGAGGAACAGGGCATCACTCATGGCCGCTCCAAGAGATTTGGATGCGCAAGATCTAGGGAGTACTACACACCCAGGATCGTCCGGAGTGGGGGCATAATAGAAGTGCTTTTGTACCTTTCGAACCCGGGCGTTCACGGCAATAGGCAGTCGACATCGATCGTTAGAAAGAACCACGTGCGACCCAGCTGACGACATTTTCCAGCGAGTGACCAGCGCGTTCTCAGGTCAGAAGCTGTGCCCCAATATCTGTCGCTGAGTGATCAAAAACCACCGGGCTAAGCGCGCCTATTATGTATGGCGCACCACTTGGTAATTCCCCGGCCCATTCAAATTTCCAAGAGTGCGGTCTGAACAATGTCGAATCGTCACATTCCCCCACGCTCAGAGCTGCCTGAAAACTTGCGCTGTGCTCAATTTTTTACCGCTGAACCAGCTCTGCAAGAAACTCCGTCAAAGCTGTTTGTCTGTCATCCTCTTCCGATACCAGCATCTCTATCCCCCAATGTCCGAGCACTTCTTCTGCCACTGGATTAGGTCTGTTGGTGAACAGATATGACTTCGGTCGCGCTGGAGCGCGAGCGTGATTGCCCCACATTTTAGTCAAGCGGTAAAAGAGCAATCGAATGTTGAGATCGGAAATGCTGTACCCAATGAACAGCACCGAGTTGCCCAGCACATCGTGGCGCAGCTTGATGTCGAGCGGTGACTCAAAATCGAGCCTTTCGTAGTAGCTGGTTTCATCGAGTACGATTGAGGCATCGTCATCAAAATCGCCGTGGAATTTAACGATTTCGCGACAACCTTCTTGTGCCGTGACCAAGTCCGCCACGCTTGCCACCTTGGTATAAGGAATGCCGTAATAATCGTGAGCAAGCTCAAGCCACCGGTCGTAATTCGTCGTGTAGATCTTCGAGAAATTCCCTTGGGCGATGAGTCGGTGAATTTCTGAGCCTCCGATATCAATGCCCTCTTTATGCCACTCCCTGTCCATCCAGCTTCGAAGCGGCCCCAAGGTGCCTTTTTTTCTGCGATAGAACTCAGCTAGCGCGAGATGGTTGCCATACGATGCAAATATCTCCGGGTCATATCCCAGCTCATTGGCAAGCCTGGAAGTGAGCTGGCTCCATGAAGGAAGTCCGAGATTCGCGGAAACCCCAGCACCTGCGAACAAGACGAGCTTGCCGGTCTGATATGCGTGCCGCAATTGAGCTTTCATGCCATTCCCTTTTCTGACTTAAGGAACTCTGCGAAGGCATCCAATGCTTTGCGCCTCATCGAGATTTCGTTTTTACGCTCGCCCATTTCAGCAAATGTCTCGGTATGCCCATTTGGAATGAACACGCAATCCCACTGAAAATTTCGTGGCCCTGCTGGCGCTGCAGGCACCGTCCCCTGAACCTCACCTGAGAACATGTGAATTTGTCGACCATCACAATACCCAAGAACAGTTTTCGCGGTTACTGAGGCATCACCCAATCCTCGCACCAGGGCCGTGAATTTGTCAGCTTCGAGCTTGTCCCAAAAAATCTGGGTAAGGCCTGCAGGAAGGCCGTTCATTCCCGCGAGGTACAGTCCTGTGTGCTCGACAAACAGAGGTCTTCCAATTATTGAAAACGCCTTTGAAAGCTTGTCACGAACAAGGCGCTCGACGTCCTCCGTTTGAAGCTCCTCAATTTTCTCTTTGACTGCGAGCACCTCAACGCCGGCAGGCTCAAGAATTTTTCGTACCTCTTCGAGCTTGTGCTGGTTGCCTGACAAAAATCTGATCTTCATGACTAACCTCTGATGAGGAGATAATGTTCGCATGCTATAGACACGAATTGGATCGTTGTTTGGTGTCCAGGATCACTCTGCCTTTCGGATCAATTCGGGCGATTGCCGCCAGAAATACAGGGCTCATAGCATTGACGTGCAGATGCAGCCTATGAGAAGAGTAAGTCGTCGCCGAGGCGAATAGCCTTGTGCCGCCTTCTGGCTAAAATCTGCCCATCCCATCAGTGAGAAGGCTGCACATCATGCATCTCACCGCACTCGAAACGCAGTTAAGTTTTCTCAGAGAGCTCGATCGTCTCAAAACAGTCACCCGGCAATCGCCGCTCCTGGATAAAAGCAGGAAGGAAAATTCTGCTGAGCACTCATGGCATTTAGCGATGTATGCCATGGTATTGAATGAGTACGCCAGTGGATCTGTGGATACAAATCGGGTCATACAGATGCTTTTATTGCATGACATCGTCGAAATCGACGTCGGTGATTTTCCCATTCATGACGGGGCGTTGAGCGAACTGCAGACTGAACTGGAATTAAAAGCGGCGGAACGCTTGTTTGGCAAACTGCCAAGTCCGCAATGCGAGGCATTTCTTGATCTGTGGCTAGAGTTCGAGCACGCTCACACAGAGGATGCGAAATTTGCAAAAGCGCTCGACCGTTTCCAGCCTTTACTCGTCAACATTTTCACCGGAGGCGGAACTTGGACAGAGAGCAGTGTCTCATTTGAACAAGTTCTTGCTCGATATGGCCCTGTGATCAAAAGAGGCGCACCACAGCTATGGATGGTGTGTGAGCAATGGATAGCGCAGCATTTTTCCGCGCAGATCGGCGGATAGCTGCAAAGGCGATTTTCTGAAGGACAACAACAGCGCTTGGCAATTGCTCGAGCGCTAGGGTGGGGGACATCGCCGCCTTGTCACCCAAAACTACTTTGAGAGCTGAACGCGCCACGTCCTCTGCATTTTGTCGTTCCATGTTTCGCCGAAAGCTGGCCGTAATGATTGGCGGCAACTGGCTACATCCGGCGAATTACAATCAACAAATGTTGAAACATCGATGTCTCAAAGCCAGTTATAAATCGAGGAAGACATTCATCCATGAGCGTCTTCTGTTATTATGGCCCAAGCATTAGCAGATTGATCAGAGCGATCGCCTAAATCGACGTTGCTACAGAGGTGCTAACTTCGATTAAAGGTGCTGCTCTGATTGTCGGAACACTCGATACTCCTCCTGACGCTCATCCGTGATGTATTCCGGAATCGGGAAGTCCCACCAGCCCGGCACCCAAGGGCCTGCGGCATCGCG
>NZ_JBIVMX010000022.1:0-53275 GCF_044753305.1 Pseudomonas sp. NPDC088429
CCGACCAAGCCGATTATCGACAGCGTGATCAAGTCCAACCCCGTGCACGGTAACATCAGCCAGTCCGACAAGGGCGACCTGGTGATCGGCGCCGGTATCGACGGCTACAACGGCTACGGCCAGCGCGGTTCGTACCCGGTGATCGAGCACACCATTCAGGCCATCGTCGAGATGTTCCCGGTGTTGTCCCGCGTACGCATGAACCGGCAGTGGGGCGGCATCGTCGACACCACGCCAGATGCGTGCCCGATCATTTCGAAAACCCCGGTACCGAACATGTTCTTCAACTGCGGTTGGGGCACCGGTGGCTTCAAGGCCACACCTGGCTCGGGCAACGTGTTTGCCGCGAGTCTGGCCAAGGGTGAAATGCACCCGTTGGCCGCACCGTTTTCCATCGACCGTTTCCACAACGGCGCACTCATCGACGAACACGGCGCTGCTGCCGTCGCCCACTAACAGGAGAAATCCCCATGTTGCATATCTTCTGTCCTCACTGCGGCGAACTGCGCTCCGAAGAGGAATTCCACGCATCCGGTCAGGCGCACATTCCGCGCCCGCTCGATCCAGGCGCCTGCACCGACGAGGAGTGGGGTGACTACATGTTCTTCCGCGACAACCCGCGCGGTCTGCACCACGAACTGTGGGATCACGTCGCCGGTTGCCGTCAGTACTTCAACGTCACCCGCGACACCGTGACCTACGAGATTCTCGAAACCTACAAGATCGGCACCAAGCCGCAATTCACCGACAAGGCTGATACGGCGAAAACAGCCACGACGGCGCTGGGAGAGAAGGTATGAGCCAGACCAATCGCCTGTCCAACGGTGGACGGATCGACCGCAACAAAGTGCTGAGCTTCACCTTCAACGGTCAGAGCTACAAAGGCTTCGAGGGTGACTCGCTAGCCGCCGCGCTGATCGCCAACGGCGTCGACATCATTGGCCGCAGTTTCAAGTATTCGCGTCCTCGCGGCATCTTTGCTGCCGGTGCCGAAGAACCGAACGCGGTGCTGCAGATCGGCGCGACCGAAGCTACGCAGATCCCCAACGTGCGCGCCACGCAACAGGCGCTGTATCAAGGTCTGGTCGCGACCAGCACCAACGGCTGGCCGAGCGTCAACAATGACATGATGGGCATTCTCGGCAAGGTCGGCGGCAAGCTGATGCCGCCGGGTTTCTACTACAAAACCTTCATGTACCCGCAATCGTTCTGGATGACCTACGAGAAGTACATTCGCAAGGCTGCCGGTCTTGGCCGCTCGCCGACCGAAGTCGATCCGGACACCTACGACTACATGAACCAGCATTGCGACGTGCTGATCGTCGGCGCTGGCCCTGCCGGTCTCGCCGCTGCCTTGGCCGCTGCGCGCAGCGGTGCCCGAGTGATTCTGGCCGATGAGCAGGAGGAGTTCGGTGGCAGTCTGCTCGACTCGCGTGAAAGCCTCGACGGCAAACCGGCGATGGAATGGGTCGCCAGCGTCATCACTGAACTGAAGAACACCCCGGACGTGCTGCTGTTGCCGCGCGCCACGGTCAACGGTTACCACGACCACAACTTCCTGACCATTCACGAACGCCTTACCGATCACCTCGGTGACCGCGCGCCGATCGGTCAGGTGCGTCAGCGTATTCACCGCGTTCGCGCCAAGCGTGTCGTGCTGGCGACCGGTGCCTGCGAGCGTCCGCTGGTTTACGGCAACAACGATGTGCCGGGCAACATGCTTGCCGGTGCGGTGTCGACTTACGTACGCCGTTATGGCGTGGCACCGGGCAAGAAACTGGTGCTGTCGACCAACAACGATCACGCTTATCGCGTTGCTTTGGATTGGCTCGATGCCAGTCTGCAAGTGGTCGCCATCGCCGATGCGCGCAGCAATCCGCGTGGTGCATTGGTGGAAGAAGCACGCGCCAAAGGCATTCGGATTCTCACTGGCAGCGCCGTGATTGAAGCCCGTGGCAGCAAGCGTGTTACCGCTGCTCGTGTTGCCGCGATTGATGTCAAAGCCCACGCCGTGACCAGTCCGGGCGAATGGCTTGATTGCGATGTGGTTGCCAGTTCCGGCGGTTACAGCCCGGTTGTTCACTTGGCTTCGCACCTCGGTGGCAAGCCGACCTGGCGTGAAGACATCCTCGGTTTCGTACCGGGCGAAGCGCCGCAGAAGCGTGTGTGCGTCGGTGGCATCAACGGTGTTTACGGTCTCGGCGATTCGCTGGCTGACGGTTTTGAAGGTGGCGTGCGCGCTGCCAGTGAAGCCGGTTTCGCTGCGGTCGAAGGCACCTTGCCGAAAGCCCTCAGCCGTCATGAAGAACCGACGCTGGCGCTGTTTCAGGTGCCGCATGAAAAGAACACCGCACGGGCGCCGAAGCAATTCGTCGACCTGCAGAACGACGTCACCGCTGCAGCGATTGAGCTGGCAACTCGCGAAGGTTTCGAGTCGGTCGAGCACGTCAAACGCTACACCGCGCTGGGCTTCGGCACCGATCAGGGCAAGCTCGGCAACGTCAACGGTCTGGCCATCGCCGCCCGTTCGCTGAACGTGACCATCCCGCAGATGGGCACCACGATGTTCCGCCCGAACTACACGCCGGTGACTTTCGGCGCCGTGGCCGGTCGTCACTGTGGGCACATCTTCGAGCCGGTGCGTCACACCGCGCTGCATGCCTGGCATGTGAAGAACGGCGCAGAGTTTGAAGACGTCGGTCAGTGGAAACGCCCATGGTACTTCCCGAAAAACGGTGAAGACCTGCACACCGCCGTGAAGCGCGAATGCAAAGCCGTGCGCGACAGCGTCGGCCTGCTCGACGCCTCGACCCTCGGCAAGATCGACATTCAAGGCCCGGATGCCCGCGAGTTTCTTAACCGCGTGTACACCAACGCCTGGACCAAACTCGACGTGGGCAAGGCTCGCTACGGTCTGATGTGCAAAGAAGACGGCATGGTCTTCGACGACGGTGTCACGGCGTGTCTGGCCGACAACCATTTCGTCATGACCACCACCACCGGCGGCGCGGCTCGCGTGCTGCAATGGCTGGAGCTGTACCACCAGACCGAATGGCCGGACATGAAGGTCTACTTCACGTCCGTCACCGACCACTGGGCGACCATGACCCTGTCCGGGCCGAACAGCCGCCAGCTGCTCAGCGCCGTGACTGACATTGATCTGAGCAACGAAGCGTTCCCGTTCATGACCTGGAAGGAAGGTCTGGTCGGCGGCGTGCCGGCGCGGGTGTTCCGCATTTCGTTCACCGGTGAGCTGTCGTACGAAGTCAACGTGCAGGCCGACTATGCGATGGGCGTGCTGGAGAAAATCGTCGAGGCCGGCAAGCAGTACAACCTGACCCCGTACGGCACTGAAACCATGCACGTTCTGCGTGCCGAGAAGGGTTTCATCATCGTTGGCCAGGACACTGACGGCTCGATGACTCCGGACGATCTGAACATGGGCTGGTGTGTCGGTCGCACCAAACCGTTCTCGTGGATCGGCCAGCGTGGCATGAACCGTGAAGACTGCGTGAAGGATCAGCGTAAGCAACTGGTCGGTCTGAAGCCGATCGATCCGAACGTGTGGCTGCCGGAAGGTGCGCAGTTGGTGTTCAACACCAAGCAGGCGATCCCGATGACCATGGTTGGCCACGTGACCTCCAGTTACGCGCACAACTCCCTCGGTTATTCGTTTGCCATGGGTGTGGTCAAGGGCGGTCTGAAGCGCCTCGGTGAGCGGGTGTTTGCGCCGCTGGCCGATGGCAGCGTGATCGAGGCGGAAATCGTTTCTTCGGTGTTCTTCGATCCGAAGGGGGATCGCCAGAACATCTGACACTGATCGTTCCCACGCTCTGCGTGGGAATGCATCCCGGGACGCTCTGCGTCCCAAGAGCGGACGCAGAGCGTCCATGGCGGCATTCCCACGCAGAGCGTGGGAACGATCAAGAATTCAGGAAGGTGCTTTATGACCACAGCCAACGTGTACCAACAACGCCCAACCACCGGGGCCAAGGCCGAGTCGTCGCTGCACCATGCCGACCTCGCCAGCCTGGTCGGCAAGGGTCGCAAGAACGCCGGCGTGATCGTGCGGGAAAAGAAACTCCTCGGTCACCTGACCATCCGTGGCGATGGCCACGATGCGGCGTTCGCCGCCGGTGTCCATAAAGCGCTGGGCATCGAACTGCCCGGCGCGCTGAGCGTCATCGTCAAAGGTGAAACCAGCCTGCAATGGATGGGCCCGGACGAGTGGCTGCTGATCGTGCCTAGCGGTGAAGAGTTCGCCGCCGAACAGAATCTGCGTGAAGCGCTGGGCGATCTGCACGTTGCGATCGTCAACGTCAGCGGCGGCCAGCAAGTGCTCGAACTGAGCGGGCCGAACGTGCGTCAGGTGCTGATGAAGTCGACCAGTTATGACGTGCACCCGAATAACTTCCCGGTGGGTAAAGCGGTGGGCACGGTGTTCGCCAAGTCGCAGCTGATGATTCGGCATACGGCTGAGGACACTTGGGAATTGCTGATTCGTCGCAGTTTTTCGGATTACTGGTGGTTGTGGTTGCAGGATGCTTCGGCTGAGTACGGGTTGAGCGTTCAGGCCTGATAGATCAAGAGCCACCCCCTCACCCCAGCCCTCTCCCCCAGGGGGGAGAGGGGGAAAGGGAGCCGATCTCGGGTGTTTTTGCGATCTGCAGTTACCTTCATATTTTCAGGTTGGCGTAGCTCGAAAGAACACCTCGGTCAGTCCCCTCTCCCTCTGGGAGAGGGCTAGGGTGAGGGAAAAACCTGACACCCCGCACAAGAACAGGAGTCACCGCACCATGAGCCGCGCCCCAGACACATGGATTCTGACCGCCGACTGCCCCAGCGTCCTCGGCACCGTGGACGCGGTCACGCGTTTTCTGTTCGAGCAGGGTTGCTACGTCACCGAGCACCATTCGTTCGATGACCGCCTCTCCGGGCGTTTTTTCATCCGCGTGGAATTCCGTCAGCCCGACGGTTTCGACGAGCAATCCTTCCGCGCAGGCCTCGCCGAACGCGGCCAGGCCTTCGGCATGATCTTCGAACTGACCGCGCCGAACTACCGGCCAAAAGTGGTGATCATGGTTTCCAAGGCCGATCACTGCCTTAACGACTTGCTCTACCGCCAGCGCATCGGCCAGTTGTCGATGGACGTCGCGGCGGTGGTTTCCAATCACCCTGACCTCAAGCCGCTGGCCGACTGGCACCAGATTCCCTACTACCATTTCCCCCTCGACCCCAACGACAAGCCGTCGCAGGAGCGTCAGGTGTGGCAGGTGATCGAAGAATCCGGCGCCGAACTGGTGATCCTCGCCCGCTACATGCAGGTGCTGTCGCCGGAGTTGTGCCGCAAGCTCGATGGTAAAGCGATCAATATTCATCACTCGCTGCTGCCGGGTTTCAAGGGCGCCAAGCCGTATCACCAGGCTTATAACAAGGGCGTGAAACTGGTGGGCGCGACGGCGCATTACATCAATAACGATCTGGATGAAGGGCCGATCATTGCCCAGGGTGTCGAGGCGGTGGATCACAGTCATTACCCTGAGGATCTGATCGCCAAGGGGCGCGATATTGAAGGCCTGACACTGGCGCGGGCAGTGGGGTATCACATTGAGCGGAGGGTGTTCCTTAACGCCAATCGCACGGTTGTTCTTTAAATCGCTAAAAGATCGCAGCCTTCGGCAGCTCCTACAGGAGGGTGCGATTCATGTAGGAGCTGCCGAAGGCTGCGATCTTTTGATTTACCGAGCACTTAACGCGCTGCCTGCCTGGGCAACGCGGTTCCATAAAAACAACAGCGAGGTGAAAGCATGTCTGGCAATCGTGGTGTGGTGTATCTCGGCGCTGGCAAGGTCGAAGTACAGAAAATCGACTATCCGAAAATGCAGGACCCGCGCGGTCGCAAGATCGAGCACGGGGTCATTCTAAAAGTGGTTTCCACCAACATCTGCGGCTCCGACCAACACATGGTGCGCGGCCGTACCACGGCGCAGACCGGTCTGGTGCTGGGCCACGAGATTACTGGCGAGGTGATCGAAAAAGGCTCCGACGTCGAAAACCTGAAAATCGGTGATCTGGTCTCCGTACCGTTCAACGTTGCCTGCGGGCGCTGCCGTTCCTGCAAAGAGCAACACACCGGCGTCTGCCTGACCGTCAACCCGGCCCGTGCCGGCGGCGCTTACGGTTACGTCGACATGGGCGACTGGACCGGCGGCCAGGCCGAATACGTGCTGGTGCCATACGCCGACTTCAACCTGCTGAAACTGCCGGATCGCGACAAGGCCATGGAGAAAATCCGCGACCTGACCTGCCTCTCCGACATTCTCCCGACCGGTTATCACGGCGCCGTTACTGCCGGCGTTGGTCCGGGCAGCACCGTTTACATCGCTGGCGCTGGCCCGGTCGGTCTGGCCGCTGCCGCTTCTGCACGTCTGCTCGGTGCTGCGGTGGTGATCATCGGCGACGTCAACACCATCCGTTTGGCCCACGCCAAGGCGCAAGGTTTTGAAATCGTCGACCTGTCGAAAGACGCGCCGCTGCACGAACAAATCGCCGCGCTGCTCGGCGAGCCGGAAGTCGACTGCGCGGTGGACTGCGTCGGCTTCGAAGCACGCGGTCACGGCCACGACGGCGCGAAATCGGAAGCCCCGGCCACCGTGCTCAACTCGCTGATGGGCGTGGTGCGCGTAGCCGGCAAAATCGGTATCCCGGGCCTGTACGTGACCGAAGATCCGGGTGCCGTCGACGCCGCCGCGAAAATGGGCAGCCTGAGCATCCGCTTCGGTCTGGGCTGGGCCAAGTCGCACAGCTTCCACACCGGGCAAACCCCAGTGATGAAGTACAACCGCCAACTGATGCAGGCGATCATGTGGGATCGCATCAACATTGCCGAAGTGGTGGGTGTGCAGGTGATCAGTCTGGATCAGGCGCCGGAAGGGTACGGCGAGTTCGATGCGGGCGTGCCGAAGAAGTTTGTGATTGATCCGCATAAGTTGTTCAGTGCGGCGTAAGTAAAAAAGGGCGACTTTCGGGTCGCCTTTTTTTTAGATCAAAAGATCGCAGTCTTCGGCAGCTCCTACACGGATCAATGTAGGAGCTGCCGAAGGCTGCGATCTTTTGATCTTAAGCAATCAGAGAGCCGCCAAGGCCCCTTGATACAACACCGGCCCAGTCGGCTGCCCGGTCGGCGAACCACCCTTAGGCTCCAGACTCACCGCCAACGCAATCGGCTGCCCAATCAACCCCCGCTGCGCCTCGCTCAACTCAACCTTGCCTTTACCCCCCGCCGGAATCATCCCCAGCGAAATCGGCTTGCCATCCGCCGGAATCGCCCACAGTTCCAGACTGCGATCCGCATCAACCGCCGCCAGCGTCAGCGGCTCGACCTGCAGATAATCTTCATGCGCCTCGACCTTCAGCGCCGGTTGCGCACTGGCCGTCAACAGCGTCGCGGTGTACCGAGCATCATCACGGTTGTACAGCGAACCGAGGAACACCAGCACAACAATTGAACAGACCGCCGCCATAACGCGAAGCCAGTTCCAGAACGGACGCTTCTCGGGCACATGCAGCTCTTGCGGTTCGATGCGCGCGGTAATGCCTTGCCACACGCGATCGGGCACCGGATGTTCCGGCAGGGATTCGGTAAGGCTCACCAGCGTTTCCTGCCATTGCGCGACTTCCGCTCGCAACGCCGCGTCGTCCAGCAGCAGCTGCTCAAAGCGTAGCCGCGCAGGCGCTGACATCAGACCAATCGCGTAATCGGCTGCGAGCACGCGGCGCAGGGCAGGGGTCTGGTAGTTCATGATTCAAGGCACCGGCGCAGGCGTTCCATGCCTCGGCGGATCCACGACTTCACCGAGCCCAGCGGCGCGGCCAAATGTTCGGCGAGTTCCGAGCAGGACAAACCCTGAAAGTAGGCGACGGTGATCGATTGGCGCTGCATGCCTTCGAGGGTTTCCAGGCAACGGTTGAGTGCGTGAGCCTCACGGGCGCTGCTCAATTGATCGTGGGCCGAGGGGCTTTCGTCCTGCAGGGCGTCCTGTTCGAGGTCGGTCAGCGGCCGGTCGCGGTGTTTGCGCAACTGGTCGATGGCCTGATTGCGGGTGATGTTGATCATCCAGGTCATCGGCGCCGAGAGATGCGATTCGTAGCGCGAGGCGTTGTTCCAGATCCGTACGAAGGCTTCCTGCAACACTTCTTCGGCCAGATCCGCGCGACCCATGAAACGCAGGGCCACGCCGTGCAGGCGCGGGCCGACGCTGCGGTACAAGGTTTCGAAGGCGCGCCGATCACCCAGTGAACACTGGGCCAACAGCTGCCTTAGCTGATCGGTCTCGGCGGCGGAAATAACGACTCTCCAGGCAATGGATGGGCGACGAGGGCTAGACTCGGGCTGTTCACAGGCTAGTTCAGCGACAGCGGTTGTGCCATTCATCGCGACAATTCCAGGGTTTCACGATTCATATACGTGAGACGGGGGAAAATGGATGCTCTGCACCGGAACATGCCGGCGTATCCTCGGTCAAACCGGCAGTTTCGCTGCCCATTGACGGGTAGTTTTCACAGCGCAAGAGGATGTCTGAATGAAGATTTCACGCGGTTTTGCCTTGGCATCACTCATGACCCTGGCGGCGAGCCCGGCGTTTGCCGGTTTCAGTCTGGACGACGTCACCAAGGCCGCTGCCAGCATGCAGGGCGGCAACGCTGCCACTGCCGCAGCGCCGACCTCGGAAACGGCCGGTTTGCTGCAAGCCGTCACCGGTCTGGGGGTTACGCCACAACAAGCCGTCGGCGGCACCAGCGCCATGTTGGGTCTGGCCAAGAACCAATTGAGCAGCACTGATTATTCGCAGTTGGCCAAAGAAGTGCCGGGCATCGACAAGCTGTCGGGCGGTAGCGGCAACCTGGCGGCGTTGAGCGGGTTGCTGGGTCAGTCCGGCAAATCCGCCGGTCTGGAAAATGCCTTGGGTAACGTCAAGGACACCAATGACCTGAACAACGCCTTTGGTGCGTTGGGCATGGACAGCGGCATGGTCGGCCAGTTTGCCCCGGTGCTGCTCAAGTACCTGGGTGACCAAGGCGTCGGCGGTTCGCTGCTGACCAGCCTGGGCAGCATCTGGGGCGTCGGCGCCGGTAGCTGAGTCAGCGCCGCTCGTCGCGCAGTTCGGCGATGCGCTGATCCTTCTCGTTCCAGAGCTGGTTGACCCAGCTCTGGACGGTCTGGCGAAACGCTGGATCGTTTTCGTAATCGCCCTGCCACAGCGCCGGGTCGAGTTCGCGGGTCTTGATGTCGATGATGACTCTCGGCACGTTGCCGCTGATCAAATCCCAGAATCCTGGAATCCGTGCCTGTGGATAAACCACCGTCACGTCGAGGATCGCATCCAGCTGTTCACCCATCGCCGCCAACACAAACGCCACGCCGCCGGCCTTGGGCTTGAGCAAGTGGTTGAACGGTGATTGCTGTTCGGTACTTTTCGCCGCCGTGTAGCGCGTGCCTTCCAGATAATTCACCACCGTCACCGGCTGGCGCTTGAACAGCTCGCAGGCCTGTCTGGTGATTTCCAGATCCTTGCCCGCCAATTCCGGATTCTTCGCCAGAAAGGCTTTGGTGTAGCGTTTCATGAACGGGTAATCCAGCGCCCACCACGCCAGCCCCAGAAACGGTACCCAGATCAGTTCTTTCTTGAGGAAGAATTTGAAAAACGGCGTGCGTCGGTTCAGCGTCTGGATCAGCGCCGGAATGTCGACCCACGATTGGTGGTTGCTGATCACCAGATACGACGTGTCGCCGCGCAGGCCTTCGCCGCCGCGAATGTCCCATTGGGTGGGAATGCACAGGCGGAAAATCAGCTTGTCGATTTCGGCCCAGGTCTCGGCAATCCACATTACCGCCCCCGACGCGTAGTCGCGCCAGCGGCCCGGCGCGACCAGTTTTAGCAGGGCAAACACCAGCAACGGCCCGATCAGGATCAGGGTGTTGAGCAACAGCAGCAGGGTGACGAAACAGCCGGTGAGCAGGCGGCGCATAAGCAACTCTATGACGTGGGTTGGGCGCGTCATGATAAGCAGCTTCGCGCGGCAGGCCAAATCGGCGCTGACGAATGTTTCACTTTATTCGCGTTAACCTGATCGTTCCCACGCTCTGCGTGGTAACGCCGCCCGGGACGCTCCGCGTCCCTGTGACGCAGAGCGTCACTGGATGCATGCCCACGCAGAGCGTGGGAACGATCAAGCGCGCAACGGTCTAAAATCCCGTTGTCCAACTCCCCAAGGAAGCCCTTACGTGAAATCCCTCCTTGCACTGTTTGCCCTCGTCGCCCTGCCGGTCATGGCCGCCGAGCCGACCCTGTACGGCCGCTACGAATACATCGCGCTGCCGGAAATCGGCGGTGAAGTGCTCAAGGCCAAGATGGACACCGGCGCGCTGACCGCCTCGCTGTCGGCCAAGGACATCGAGACCTTCACCCGCGACGGCGAAGACTGGGTGCGTTTCCGCCTCGGCACCAAAGACGCCAGCAACAAAGTCTACGAACACAAAGTCGCGCGGATCAGCAAGATCAAGAGCCGTTCGGATGAAGAGGACGAGGGTGAAAGCACCGAAGTCGCCAAACGCCCGGTGGTCGATCTGGAGCTGTGCCTGGGCGACGTCAAGCGTACCGTTGAGGTCAACCTGACCGACCGCAGCAACTTCAATTACCCGTTGCTGATCGGTGCCAAAGCCTTGCGTGAATTTGGCGCTGCGGTAAACCCGGCACGGCGCTTCACCGCTGACAAACCTGACTGCTGAGCCAAGTGGTCTCATTGACGTGACGTCAGGCTTGGGGCACCGTTCGCGCACTCAACCACGGGCTCGGACGCCATGCCTCATATCCTGATTGTCGAAGACGAAGCGGCGATTGCCGACACGCTGATTTTCGCCCTGCAAGGCGAGGGCTTCGCCACCACGTGGCTGAGCCTTGGCGCGGCGGCGCTGGAACATCAGCGGCAGACGCCGGCCGATCTGATCATCCTCGACATCGGCCTGCCGGACATCAGCGGCTTCGAAACCTGCAAACAGCTGCGACGTTTCAGCGAAGTGCCGGTGCTGTTCCTCAGCGCTCGCGATGCCGAGATTGATCGCGTGGTCGGGCTGGAGATCGGCGCCGACGACTATGTGGTCAAGCCGTTCAGTCCGCGAGAAGTCGCGGCGCGGGTCAAAGCGATCCTCAAACGCATGGCGCCGCGTCCGCCGATTGAAGCCACTTCGGCACTGTTTCGTATCGACCCCGAACGCGTACAAATCATCTATCGCGGCCAGACGTTAAGCCTGACCCGCCACGAATTCCGTCTGCTGCAATGCCTGCTCGAACAACCCGAACGGGTGTTCAGCCGCGAGCAATTGCTCGATGCGCTGGGCGTCGCGGCCGATGCCGGTTACGAACGCAGCATCGACAGCCATATCAAAAGCGTGCGCGCCAAACTGCGGCTGGTGCGCGCCGAAGCCGAACCGATCCAGACCCATCGCGGCCTCGGTTACAGCTACAGCCCGGGGCACAGCTGATGTCATTGGGGCTGCGGATTTTTCTGGTGTACGTGCTGTTTATCGGCCTGACCGGTTATTTCGTGCTCAACACGGTGATGGAAGAAATTCGCCCCGGCGTGCGCCAGTCCACCGAAGAAACCCTCGTTGATACCGCGAATTTGATGGCGGAAATACTTCGTGACGATTTCAAGGCCGGCACCCTCAGCGAAAATCGTTGGCCCCAATTGCTCCGCGCTTATGGTGATCGCCAGCCGCAAGCGACGATCTGGGGCTTGCCGAAAAATCAGGTCAATCACCGTATCTATGTGACCGACGCCAAAGGCATCGTTGTACTCGATTCCAGCGGCGTTGCGGTGGGTCAGGATTACTCGCGCTGGAACGACGTCTACCTGACTTTGCGCGGTGAATACGGCGCACGTTCGACCCGCAGCGATCCGAACGACGCGAGCTCGTCGGTGATGCATGTCGGCGCGCCGATCCGCGATAACGGCAAAATCATCGGCGTGGTCACCGTGGCCAAACCCAACAGCTCATTGCAGCCTTACGTCGATCGCACCGAGCGACGTTTGCTGTTTTACGGCGCCGGTTTGATCGGCCTCGGCCTGTTGTTTGGCGCGTTGCTGTCGTGGTGGCTGAGTCGTGCGCTGCATCGCTTGACCGGTTATGCCCAAGCCGTCAGCGAAGGCCGTCGCGTGGAAGTGCCGCACTATCGCGGTGGCGAACTGGAGCAGCTCGCCACCGCCGTGGAACAGATGCGCACGCAACTGGAAGGCAAGGCCTACGTCGAGCGTTACGTGCATACGTTGACCCATGAACTGAAAAGTCCGCTGGCGGCGATTCGTGGCGCGGCGGAATTGCTGCAAGGCGACATGCCGCCGATTCAGCGCCTGCGTTTTGTCGGCAACATCGACAGCGAAAGTGCGCGGATGCAGCAGTTGATCGAGCGGCTGTTGAACTTGGCGCAGGTCGAACAACGGCAAGGGCTGGAAGAGCGGGTCGCGGTGCCGTTGGCGGTGTTGGTGGATGAGTTGTTGCAGGCGCAGACCGCGCGAATTGAAGGCAAGCAGTTGCGAATCGAGCAGACGATTACGGCGGATCTGCTGCTGATGGGCGAGCCGTTTCTGTTGCGTCAGGCGCTGGGTAATCTGTTGGAGAATGCGCTGGATTTCACCCCGAAGCAGGGGACGTTGCGCTTTAATGCGGTACGACGCGATGAGCAGATCGAGCTGAGCCTGTTCAATGAAACAGCGCCAATTCCTGATTACGCCTTGCCACGTTTGACCGAGCGATTCTATTCCCTGCCGCGCCCGGACAGCGGGCGTAAAAGCACCGGTTTGGGGCTTAACTTCGTGGAGGAAGTGGCCAAACTGCATGGCGGCCGTCTGGCCATCCGCAATGTGCAAGGCGGTGTGCTAGTGATGCTGAGCCTGCCCTGAGGCTCAGGATGGAGTCGTAGCCTGTACCGCGCGCTCGTGTTTCTTGCGATGCACAAACCGCAGGGCCGGTTGCTCGACCAGACGCCACGAAATGATCGCCAGAACAACCACGATCAGTGCGGACACCAGCATCGACGGGAAAAAGCCCAGCGATGTCTTGTTGATCACCAACTGCTGCACCGGGAAGGCATAGAGATAAGTGCCGTAGGAAATGTCGAAACGCCCGCGAATACTTTTGTCGACATACAGCAGGCCGATGCTCAGGGTTGCGAGGCAGAAGCCCAGAGTTGCCAGCACCCCGGCAAGCGCGGTGCCAATGCTGACCAGCACCAGCGCGACCCCCACCAGTAGCGTCAGCGCCAGCACGCGTTTGTCGCCAAAGTGCTGCTTGTGCATGGCAATTACCGAACCTGCAAAGAAGGCGATCCCAGCGGCGCTATAAACCGCGAGTTTCTGCGCCAGTGCGCCCTGTGCGTAATTGCCCAAAACATACGTGGCCAAACCGAATGCGGCCAGTAATACCCAGGGCATCAAGGCCCGGCGATAGATAAGCAGTGCGACCGCCAGCAACAGATAGAAGCCGAACTCGATCTTCAGCGTCCACAAACTGCCATTGAAAGACTCATTGAAAATGAAGCCATCGGTAATCGGCTCGATGTTCGCTCGACCGAAAACCGAAATCCGCAGGAAATCGACCAGCGCACTTGAGCTGCTCACATAACCTTCGGCAAATAGCGCCCCGCCGATGTAGGTCATGACAAACGCGCAGAGGATCAACGCGGGAAAGATGCGCGCGACACGCTTGCTGAGGTAATCACCGAAGCTGCGCGAGCTGATGTAACTCTGAGTGATCAGCAGACCCGATATTGAAAAGAACGCGATCACCGCGATGCCGCCCAGCGAGTTGAAACCGGCAATGCCCGGCTCCTGCAGGCCCGACAGCGCAAAGTGGTGGCTGAACAGCACGAGGAACGCGGCGATATGCCTGATCAAATCGAATGAGTTGTTGCGCAACGTGATGATCCTTTGTCTGAAAATTGCTCCGCTGAGCCGAGCTGACCTTGGCCGCGTTTGCGGGAAGAAGCGTTTTACAGGTATTTCCACACAATTCCCACACACCCTCCATCACAAAACCACAGAGCGCTTTCAGACTCGCTTCCATTCCAACGAGGGAGCGTCCTTATGAACCGAAGCCTGACCATCAAACTCGGCGCCATCGCGCTGCTGATCCTGCTATTGCTGATCCCGCTGTTGATGATCGATGGCGTCATCGACGAGCGCCAACAGCTGCGCGACGGCGTGCTCGAAGACATCGCCCGCAGTTCCAGTTACAGCCAGCAGGTCAGCGGCCCGGTGATGGTGGTGCCGTATCGCAAAGTGGTGCGCACCTGGAAAACCAACGAAAAAACCAATAAGCGTTACCAGGAAATCGGCGAAGAGCGCGGGCGTTTGTATTTCCTGCCCGAGCGTTTTGAGCTCGACGGCCAAGTGCAAACTGAACTGCGTAAACGCGGGATCTACGAGGCGCGACTGTTCCATGCCGACAACCGTATCAATGGCCATTTCTCACTGCCGGCGCAGTTGGGCATCAAGGAAGATTTCGCGGACTACCAGTTTGACGCGCCGTTTCTCGCCGTCGGCATCAGCGACATTCGCGG
Organism: Pseudomonas sp. NPDC088429; assembly: GCF_044753305.1. Lineage (NCBI taxonomy): Bacteria > Pseudomonadati > Pseudomonadota > Gammaproteobacteria > Pseudomonadales > Pseudomonadaceae > Pseudomonas > Pseudomonas sp. NPDC088429. Next base: position 14,619 of record NZ_JBIVMX010000022.1, read on the forward strand.
CATCGAAAACGCGTTGAAACTGGAGCTTGATGGTCAGCGTCTGGACTTTGTTCCGGGCACGGAAGTGGCCTGGCTCGGTGAGGGGGTGCGGGTCACGCTGCCGACGCTGGATACCAGCAAAACCACCGAGCTGGCGTTCGCCTTCGATCTGCAACTGCAGGGCACCGGTTCGTTGCGCGTGCTGCCGGTGGGCAAGACCAGCAGTGTCAGCCTCGGCGCGAATTGGCCGCATCCGAGCTTCATCGGTAACTTCCTGCCGGCCAAACGCGAGATCAACGATCAGGGTTTCAAGGCCGATTGGCAGACCTCGTTTTTCTCCACCAACCTGCAGGAAGCAATGCATCGCTGTGTGATGGGCGATTGCGAGGCGTTCAACAGCCGCAGCTTTGGCGTGAGTTTTATCGACCCGGTGGATCAGTACCTGAAGAGTGACCGAGCGATCAAATATGCGTTGCTGTTTATCGTCCTGACGTTCGCCGGTTTCTTTCTCTTCGAAGTACTGAAAAGTCTCGCGGTGCACCCGGTGCAATACGCGTTGGTCGGTGTCGCGTTGGCGTTTTTCTATCTGTTGCTGCTGTCGTTGTCGGAGCACATCGGTTTTGCCCTGGCGTATCTGCTGTCGGCCAGTGCTTGTGTGTTGTTGATCGGCTTTTACGTCTGCCACGTGCTGCGCAGCGTGCGCCATGGCTTGAGTTTTTCGGCGGGGTTGGCGGCGTTGTATGGACTGCTTTATGGGCTGTTGAGCGCGGAGGATTACGCGTTGTTGATGGGCTCGTTGCTGCTGTTCGGCTTGCTCGGCGTGTTTATGGTGCTGACGCGCAAACTGGATTGGTACGGGATCGGGCAGAAGCCGGCCAAACCGTTGGAGTTTGATATCGGGGTGGTGGAATGAGCCGGTCGCTGGGGTTGCGCGAGGATCAGCGTTGGAAGGATGGGTTGGTGACGCGGATTATCGGCTATTTGCCTGTGGAAGCGAGTTGCCGCCATCGCGAGCAGGCTCACTCCTACAGGGAAATGCGGTCAACTGTAGGAGTGAGCCTGCTCGCGAAGAGGCCGGAGCAGGCACCCAAAAACTAAGGCTTGGGCATCGTCGCAATCATGGACGGTCGCTGACTCACTTCAAAAAACCAGTTAGCCAGTTGCGGATTAGCCTCGCGCCAGCCCAGGTCGGGGAAGCGCAGATCCAGGTAACCCAGCGCACTGGCCACGCTGATCGCGGCCACATCGAAGTGGCTGGTCAGCTCGGCAATCGCATCGTGCTCCAACAGATTCAGCGCACGACGGATCTTCTCGCGTTGCGCCTCGAGCCATTCATCCCAGTGTTTTTCCGGGGCGCGCAGGACTTGTTCGTAACGCACCATCACCGAGGCGTCCATGATCCCGTCGGCCAGCGAGGCGAGGGTCAGACGGCGCCAGCGGGCCGAGCCTTCGCGCGGGATCAGCGGGTTGCCGACGTGCTGGTGGTCGAGGTATTCGAGGATCACGCGGCTGTCATGGATGACCGTGCCGTCGGCCAGGCGCAGGGCCGGGATCTTGCCCAGCGGGTTGTCGGCATTGAGCTCGGCGCTCGGGCTGACCGGGGAGAGCACGCAGTCTTGCAGGGCAACGCGATCCTGCTGACCGGTTTCGTGGAGCAGCACCATCACTTTGCGCACGAACGGGGAGAGGGTGTTGTGGTACAGGGTCATGCTGGGGGCGGACATTGGCAGGGTCTCGATCAGAATGGTGAACGGGCAGCATAGCCTGTCAGGATGCGAGCTCAAGCCTTGCGCTGAAGCAAATGTAGGAGTGAGCCTGCTCGCGATAGCGGTGGTTCAGTCAACGTTGATGTTGAATGTGATTGCGCTATCGCGAGCAGGCTCACTCCTACAGTGGTTTCTCAGCTTCGCAGCAGTAATCCTTTTAGGGCCAGGAAGGCCGGCACACCCAACCCCACCCAGCTCAGGGCATCCCAGATCCCGTCCCCCAGCAACGCCGCAAACAGTCCCGCCGCACTCAGAAGACCAATCACCAACGGCGTGCTGAAGACTTTCCAGAAATTCGACTGACGCGGCTTCATACCGTCGCCTCCGTCGTTTCCAGCACAGGCTTGGCCGCCTTGCGCCGCACCACCCACAGGTACACGCCGCTGCCGAGAACGATGATGGTCAGCACATCGAGCGTGGCCCAAAGGATCTTCATCGGCATGCCGCCGTAATCACCAAAGTGCAGCGGTTGCGACATGCCCATCGCGTCCATGTACCACGGCCGTTCCGCCACCGCGGTGACCTTCAGCGTGGTGGCGTCGATCAGCACCGGCGTCAGCAGATGCGACGTCAGGTGCGTGCCACCCTTCATGAACACCGAGTAATGGTGTTCGCTGGAGAAGCGCGTGCCGGGGAAGGCAATGAAATCCGGTTTCATACCCGGCGCAGCTTCGCCGGCAATGTCGAGCAAACGCGTGGCGGGCGCCAGTTGTGTCAGCGGTGGCGCGTCGCGGTAGGGTTCGATCAACGCGGTCAGGGCCTCGTTGCGCCATGCGGCGATCAGCAGATCGGCGCAGGCACTGATCACGCCAGTCACGCCGACGACCAAGGCCCAGGTCAGCGTCACCACGCCAATCAGGTTATGCAGGTCGAGCCAGCGCAGCCGCGTGGATTTGTCCTGACGCACCGTGCCGAACTTCAGCCGGCGCATGAACGGCAGGTACAACACCGTGCCCGAAACAATCGCCATGACAAACAATAAACCCATAAACGCCAGCAGCAATTTGCCCGGCAACCCGGCAAACATGTCGACGTGCAGGCGCAGGATAAACAGCATCAAACCGCCGTTGGCCGAAGGGGTTTCCAGTGCTTCACCGGTGCGCGCATCGAGCATGAAGGTGTGCGAGGAGTTCGGTTCGGTGCCGGCGGTTTTCGCCATGATCGCAAACGCAGCGTTTGGCTCTTCGTCGTCGTAACCGAAGTACTGCATGACCTCGCCCGGCCGATGTTTCTGCGCGGCATCCACCAGTTGTTGCAGGTTGAGTTGCGGCGTGTCGGCCGGCATCTCTCGCAACTCGGGGGCATTGCCCAGCAGATGATCGATTTCATGGCTGAAAATCAACGGCAAACCGGTCAATGCCAGCATCAGCAAAAACACGGTGCAGATCAGGCTGGTCCAGGTGTGGATAAACGACCAGCGACGAATTGTTTTACTTTTCATTTCATGACCTTCAAAAACACCAAAGCCGTCCACGAGGGACGGCCTGGTAACAGGGCCTGTTTCAGCTCAGTCGCTTACCACTTGTAAGTGGCGCTGGCGACGACGCTGCGTTGATCGCCGTAGTAGCAATAGAAACCGTCGCAGGTGGAAATGTAGTCCTTGTCGAACAGGTTGGTCGCATTCAGTGCCAGCGACGCGCCTTTGAGGCTGTTGTCGAGACGGCCGAGGTCGTAATGCACGCTCGCGTCGAACACGGTATAGGCATCCGCCTTGCCCAGCCAAGTGTTGCCTTTGTCGCCGTAGGTGTTGCCGGTGTAACGCACGCCAGCACCCACGCCGAAACCGTCGAGCACGCCGGTGTGCCAGGTGTAGTCAGTCCACAGCGAGGCTTGCTGGTTCGGCATCAGTTGCAGGCGGTTGCCCTTGTCGACGCCTTTCTGCACTTCGGACTTGGCCAGGGTGTAGGCGGCGATGACCTTGAGGTTATCGGTCACGTCCGAAACGGCTTCCAGTTCCAGGCCTTTGACTTTCACTTCGCCGGTCTGGCTGGTGATGTTCACGTTGTTGACGATGCTGTTGACCGAAACGTTCTTCTGGGTCAGGTCATACACCGCCGCGCTGAGCAGGGTTTTGCTGCCCGGTGGTTGGTACTTGATGCCCAGTTCCCACTGCTTGCCTTCGGTTGGCTTGAGCGAATCGGTGGCCGTGGCGTCGGCGCCGCTGGTTGGCTGGAAGGATTCGGCGTACGACAGATACGGTACGAAGCCCGAATCGAAGACATAGCTGATCGCTGCGTTGCCGCTGAACGCCTTGTCCCGCTGGGTGTTGGTGGCGTCACCCTTGTTGAAGAACTTGGTGCTGGTGTGCACCCAGTCTTCGCGACCGCCCAAGGTCAGACGCCATTGATCGAGCGCCATCTGATCCTGCACGTAGAGACCGGTCTGGTAGGTCTTCTGGTCGTAATCATAAAAAGCGCTGGAGCGCGCTGGACGCACGATCGGCTGGCCGTAGATCGGGTTGTTGACGTTGATGTCCGTCGCGCCGCCGAAGATCGACGTGTAATTGTCGTTGCTGCGTTGATGATCGAGACCGAGCAACAGGGTGTGGCGGATATCACCGGTGGCGAAGTCAGCCTGGAAGTTGTTGTCCACGGCAAACTGGCTGATGTCTTCGTCAACGTTGGTGGTGCCGCGACCGACATTACCCTGATCGTCAACGGTGAAACCGGCGAAATTCGTGTTGTAGCTGTTCACGGTGACGGTCTGGAACGAAAGATCCGACTTGGTGTAACGCAGGTTTTGTTTGAACTGCCAGACATCGTTCAGGCGATGTTCGAAGGCATAACCGAGCGCGTAGTAGGTGCGGTCGTAGAAGTCGTAGTCTGGATCACCGAGGTTCTTGTGGTGGGAGATCTTGCCGAACGGCATATCGATCTTGGTGCCTTGAATCGGATAGAACTGGCTGGTGACACCGGTATCGTCGCGGGTGAATTGCGTGAGCAGGGTCAGCTTGGTGTCGTCGTCGATATTCCAGGTCAGGCTCGGCGCGATGTTGTAGCGCTTGTTTTCGATGTGGTCGATCTGCGTGTCGCTGTCGCGCACGACGCCGCTGATGCCGTACAGGAACTGACCGGCCTCATCGATCTTGCCGGTGCTGGCGAAGTTGATCTGGCGATGGTTGTCGCTGCCGTATTGCAGCTGAATTTCGCTGCTGGCTTCGGCACTTGGACGGCGGCTGACCATGTCGAGCAGACCACCCGGCGGGGTCTGGCCGTAAACTGAAGACGCCGGGCCGCGCAGCAGGGCGAGGCGGTCGAGGTTCCAGGTTTCCTGTTTCGGGTTGGCGTAGATGCCACGCGGCAGCGGCAGGCCGTCGAGGAACTGCGTCGGTTCGAAACCGCGCACGCGCAGCCAGTCAGCGCGGGTGTCGCTGCCATAACTGCTGGCGGTGATGCCTGGCATGTAGCGCACGGCGTCGTCGAGGCTGTGCACGCTGCGGTCGTCCATTTGCTGACGGGTCGCCACCGAGATCGAGCGCGGTGCTTCAACCAGCGCGGTGTCGGTCTTGGTGCCGGCGGCGGTGCGGGTGGCGGTGTAGCCTTCGACCGGGCTCCACGCGGTTTCCAGATTCTCCACGCCGATGATCGCGGTTTCCGGCAGGGCCATCACGCCTTCAGGTACGGCGACCAGGCTGTAGGTGCCGGAAGTGCTTTGTTCCAGTTGCAGACCGGTGCCGCTCAAGGCTGCACGCAGCGCGCCGGCCGCGTCGTACTGGCCTTTGACCGGCGCCGAAGTCTTGCCCGCTGCCAGCGACGGGTTCAGCGACAGCGCGAGGCCGCCCTGGCTGGCGATCTGGTTCAGGGTGGTCGACAGAGGCGCCGCCGGCAGGTTGTAAGCGCGAACGCTGGACGCTTGTTCAGCGGCGAGCAACGGGCTGCTGATCAGCGGGGTGCTGAGAGCAATGGCGACGGCCAGCAGACTGGGGCGCAACAAGGTGTCTAGCGAACGGGACATACGGCGGCTCCTGAATGGAAATATTTCTCAATTGCCTGCTTGCCGGATGAAAATCAAAAAGTGATAGGGCTGGATGAAAATAATTTCGATTTGCGGGAAATAGCGTTGTGGCGGATGACGCCATCGCGAGCAGGCTCACTCCTACAGGGGAACGCATTTCAACTGTAGGAGTGAGCCTGCTCGCGATAGCCATAGCTCGGGCACCACATCACTCAGGCTTGGAATCTGCCTTCGCGACCGTCACCCAATAAGGCGTGTGCTGCTCAATCTGCACCGGCAAGGTTGGTAGCAGCGCGCTCAAGGCCTTATCGGTGTCATGCAGCGGAAAGCTGCCAGTAATGCGCAAATCCGCCACTTCCGGCGCCACACCCAGATACCCGCGACGATAACGCCCAAGCTCATGCACCAGATCGCCCAGCCGTGCGTTGTCAACCACCAACATGCCGCGCGTCCAGGCATCGGCGCCGGGGTTGAGGGCGACGATTGCGTCGAGCCCATCACTGCGCATAAATACCTGCTGGCCTTCGTGGAGGATTTGCTCCTGAGGGTTCGATTGCGGATGCGCCGCGACAGCCGACTGCAACACGCTCAGACGCGTGCCTTCGTCTTCTCGCTTGACCAAAAACCGCGTGCCCAACGCGCGCATGCTGCCTTCACGGGTTTCGACGATGAAGGGCCGCGCATCGCCGTGACCGGTTTCCACGAGGATTTCGCCTTCCTGCAGAACGATCAGTCGGCGCTTGTCATCGAATCGCACGTCCACCGCACTGTGGGTATTGAGGTTGAGCACGGTGCCATCGGACAGCCGCACGATGCGCTGTTCACCGGTGGCGGTGCGCTGATCGGCGAGCCAGTAATCCAGCGGCAGATAACGTTCGCCAGCAAACAGCGCCACGCCGACGACCACCACAACGCTCGCCAGACCACTGCCCAATTTGCGCACACGGCGGCGAATACCTTCCCGTGATTGCAGCAAGGCGCTGCGGGCCGGGCCTTTGGCCACGCTGAAGCGCTGATCAAGCATGCCCAACTGGCGCCAGGCCCGGGCGTGTTCTTCATTGGCCGCGTGCCATTTGGCGAATTCTTCGCGCTCCAGCGGACTGCTGGAGTCGAGGGTCAACTGCCAGGCAATCGCCGCGTCCAGCACGTGGGCCTGAACCGGTCTGGAACTGGCCGGGCTCACGTCGGCTCACCGTACAGGGCGATGTAGCACTGACGGATGCCTTGCGCGAGGTACTGGCGCACACGCGGCACCGAAACGCCGAGCTTCTCGGCAATCTCGGCGTGGCCGAGGCCGTCGAGGCGGTTATAAAGGAAGGCAGCGCGAGCCCTGGTCGACAGTTTGCCGAGCAAGCGGTCGATGGCTTTGAGGTCTTCGAGGATCAGTTGCTGTTCTTCCACCGACGGTTGTTCGCCTTCGGGGATCAGCATCAATTCGGTGAGGTAAGCCTGTTCCAGCGCGGCGCGGCGGAAGTAATCGAACAGCAGGCCTTTGGCAATCGCCACCAGAAAGGCGCGCGGTTCGCGGGGTGTCAGCAACTCATCACGACCGAGCAGGCGTACGAAGGTGTCCTGACTCAGATCTTCGGCCCGTTGCGGGCATGCCACATTGCGCCGCAGCCACGTCAATAGCCAACCGCGATGGTCGCGATACATCGCACCAACGAGTTCACTGTGAGGGCTTTGGGCTGCAGGCACCGAATATCACCGATTGGGAAGTATTAACTAACGCGAATTGTTCGCGATTCTCGCAGAGGTGGGAATGGTTAGCAATTGGCCACTGGTCGGGTTGGTTTTTGAAGGGTTGCCCTCACCCTAACCCTCTCCCGGGGGGAGAGGGGACTGATTGGGGGATATTGACGCAATACGCCGACGTGAACGATGTCTGCTGAATCCATAATCGACTGGATCCTTCAGGTCGATGCAAAGCTTCGAACACCTCGGTCGGCCCCCTCTCCCTCCGGGAGAGGGCTGGGGTGAGGGTGCTTTTAAAACGATGGAGCTTGCTGGCGACGCTTCCACTGGCTCAACCGCTGCTGCAAATTCAACGGACTATGAATCTGCTGCCCCCGCGCCCGGCTAAACAGAATCAACGCCAACTCCGCCGTGGCCAACGCATCGGCGCTCGCGTTATGCCGTTCAAACACCTCCAGCCGAAACCACTCGATCCACTCATCCAGCCCCGCCTCGCGGATCTGCGCTTGCGGACACACCAGCGGCGCAATATCGGCGACATCCAGAAACACCTGCTGCAACTTGTGCCCCAGATGCTCCTTCACCGCACGCCCGAGCATGTGCTGATCAAACGGCGCATGAAACGCCAGCACCGGGCTGTCGCCCATAAACTCCAGCAATTCCAGCAACGCCTCGGCCGGCTCGCTGCCAGCGGCAATCGCATTCGGCCCCAACCCATGAATCAACACACTGGGGCTGAGCTTCAACTCCCGGCACTGCAAGGTGCGTTCGAACTGCTGACTGAAGTCGATCGCGCCGTCCTCGATCACCACCGCACCAATCGACAACACGCGATCCTTGTTCAGATTGAGCCCGGTGGTTTCCAGATCCAGCACCACCCAGCGTTGTTCGCGCAGGGTGCATTCGCGCAGTTCAGTGATCGCCGGCAGCTTCGCCAGTCGCTGCTGAAAATCCACCGGCACCACCGGGCTCGCCGGGCGCAGCCACGAAAACAGACTCATAGCTGATACCGCAACGTCAGGCTGCTTTGCAGGCGCTGCGCCTGACGCAGGGATTCGCGGAGGATGCGCCGGTCGAGATGATTGAGGCTGTCGGGATCGACGCGGTTGGAGTACGGCAGATTCTCGCGCGTCTGCAACTGATGCTGTTGCATGCGCGTTTGCTGAATGAAGTGATACGCCTCTTCGTACGCCGCGCCGTCCAGCCGTTCGATCACTTCTTTATCGACCAACTGACGGAAGCGCTCGAGGGTGTTGTTGGCGTCGATGCCGTTGGCCAACGCCAGCAAGCGTGCGCCATCCACGAACGGCGTCAGGCCTTGAACCTTGAGATCCAGCGTGGCTTTCTCGCCGTTCTTGCGCGCCAACACGAACTCACGGAAACGCCCCACCGGCGGACGATTGCGCAGGGCGTTCTCGGCCATCATGCGCTGAAACAAACGGTTGTCACCGACCTGATCAAGAATGCCTCGACGCAGTTGTTCGCAGCTTGTTTCATCGCCCCAGACCACGCGCAGATCGAAATAAATACTCGACCCCAACAGGTTCTCCGGCGTCGCCTCGCGAATAAACGCCGCAAAGCGCCGCGCCCATTCCGCCCGCGACAAACACAGCTCGGGGTTGCCGGCCATGATGTTGCCTTTGCACAGGGTGAAGCCGCATTGCGCCAGGCTCTGGTTGATCTGCTGCGCAATCGGCAGCAGTTTGCCGCGAATCTCTGCGGCGTGCGCAGCATCGCGAGCGTCGAACAAAATGCCGTTGTCCTGATCGGTGTGCAGCGTTTGCTCGCGGCGGCCTTCGCTGCCGAAACACAGCCAACTGAAGGGCACGCCGGGGTCGCCTTTTTCGGCGAGGGTCAGCTCGATCACCCGGCATACGGTGTGGTCGTTGAGCAGGGTGATGATGTGGGTGATCTGCGTCGACGAGGCGCCGTGGGCGAGCATGCGTTCGACCAGTTGGCCGATTTCGCCGCGCAGGGTCACCAGTTGTTCGACGCGTTGCGCGCTGCGAATCGTCCGCGCCAGATGCACCAGATCGACCCGTTGCAGAGAAAACAGATCGCGCTCGGAAACCACGCCGCACAAGCGCTGATCCTTGACCAGACAAACGTGGGCGATGTGCCGTTCGGTCATGGCAATCGCCGCATCGAACGCACTGTGATCCGGCGAGAGATAGAAGGGCGCGCGGGTCATGTGGCGCTCGATGGCATCGCTGAAATCACCGACGCTTTCGGCCACGACATGGCGCAAGTCGCGCAGGGTGAAAATCCCCAGCGGTGCCTTGTTTTCGTCTACGGCGACGATGCTACCGACCTGTTGCTCGTGCATCAGCTTCACCGCTTCGCGCAGCGGCGTGTCCGGGCTGCACGTCACCGGGTGACGCATCGCCAGTTCGCCCAGTCGGGTGTTCAGCGAGTACTGCGTGCCGAGGGTTTCCACGGCTTTTTGCTGCACTTGCTGATTGACCTGATCGAGCAGGCTGCTGACCCCGCGCAAGGCGAAATCACGGAAGGCGTTGGAGAGGGCGAACAGTTTGATGAACGCCAGTTTGTTCAGTTGCAGGCAGAAGGTATCTTCGCCGGCCAAATGCTCGGTGCGGGTCGCGCGTTCGCCGAGCAGGGCGGCCAGCGGAAAACACTCGCCGGTGGTGATTTCAAACGTGGTCTCGGTGCCGGGTTTGGTGATGTGCTGGCGTTCGCCGACCACCCGGCCCTGTTTGACGATATAGAAGTGTTCGACCGGGCCGTCAGTGGGTTTGATGATGCTCTCGCCCTGAGCGTAAAACCGCAGCTGACATTGCTCCACCAGATAAGCGAGGTGGGCGTGTTCCATCTGATTGAAGGGCGGGAAGCGCTGGAGGAATTGCAGGGTGCCCTGAATGTTCTGCAATACCGCGGTTTTCCCTGCCTGGGTGAAGGCGTCCGCTTTACTCATAACCATTACCGCAGTCTTTTTCGAATTGTTGTTGTCGGATCGTTATGGCCATGGTCGACCCCTACGGACAGGGTGCCCATTGGACGTAAGTCTAGGTTTTGCCACCATTGGCGAAGTTTCGGAGATGCCCTACGCAAACAGTCGGAAATTCCCTCGGTTACCCCCTTGGAAAAAAATCCGACGAAGTGCACATTGAAGCTCTGCCCAGCGCTGTCTGACCACTTGCCAAGGGATTGATTTGAATACTTAGAGAACGCCATGTCCGACCACGATATTTTGAGCGACGCCGAGCGAGAAGCGCTCAGCGCAGTGATGCTCGAACCCGACCTGCCGCCGCAGCGTGTGCTGATCGTCGATGACGACAAAGACGCCCGGGAGCTGTTGTCGGAGATTCTCGCGTTGGACGGCATTCGCTGCATGACCGCGGCGAGTGGTGAGACGGCGTTGAAGATGCTCGCTGAAAAGCCTTCGATTGGCCTGGTGATTACCGATCTGCGCATGGGCAATGTCGATGGGCTGGACTTGATTCGGCAGGTGCGCGAGTCGGTGCGGGCGGCGATGCCGATCATCATTGTCTCGGGCGATGCCGATGTGAAGGACGCGATTGCTGCGATGCATTTGAGCGTGGTGGATTTTCTGCTCAAGCCGATTGATACGACGCAGTTGCTGGCGCTGGTGAAGCGCGAGTTGGGGATTGAGCCTTAAGAGCCCCTCACCCTAGCCCTCTCCCGGAGGGAGAGGGGACTGACCGAGGCGGATGTTCGAGATACGCCGACGTGAAATTCTTCGGTCGAACTCCGATTCTGAAAACCATGAAGATCGGCTCCCTTTCCCCCTCTACCCCTTGGGGGAGAGGGCTGGGGTGAGGGGGATGGATCTCAAGCCCAGCACAAAAATCCAATCCGCCGTCCAAACAAAAAAGCCCTGATCCAAAGATCAGGGCTTTTTCACTTCTACGCAAATTTACAGGCCGTTAGCCGCCTTGAACTCGCGACGACGACGGTGCAGAACCGGCTCGGTGTAACCGTTCGGCTGCTTGGTGCCTTCGACCACCAGTTCGACCGCCGCCTGGAAGGCGATGTTGCTGTCGAAGTTCGGGGCCAGCGGACGGTACAGCGGGTCGTTGGCGTTTTGACGGTCAACCACTGGCGCCATGCGCTTGAGGCTTTCCATCACTTGCGCTTCGGTGACCACGCCGTGGCGCAGCCAGTTGGCAATGTGCTGGCTGGAGATACGCAGCGTGGCACGGTCTTCCATCAGGCCGACGTCATTGATGTCCGGCACTTTCGAGCAACCCACACCCTGGTCGATCCAGCGCACCACGTAACCGAGAATGCCCTGGGAATTGTTGTCCAGTTCGTTCTTGATCTGCTCTGGCGTCCAGTTCGGGTTGACCGCCAGCGGGATGGTCAGGATGTCGTCGACCGACGCGCGAGCACGTTTGGCCAGTTCGGCCTGACGGGCGAACACGTCAACCTTGTGGTAATGCAGCGCGTGCAGTGCAGCGGCAGTCGGCGATGGAACCCAAGCGGTGTTGGCGCCAGCCAATGGGTGCGCGATTTTCTGCTCAAGCATCGCGGCCATCAGATCCGGCATCGCCCACATGCCTTTACCGATTTGCGCGCGACCTTGCAGGCCGGTGCTCAGACCGATATCGACGTTCCAGTTTTCGTAAGCGCCGATCCACTTCTCAGCCTTCATGTCAGCCTTGCGTACAACCGGGCCGGCTTCCATGGAGGTGTGGATTTCGTCGCCGGTGCGGTCGAGGAAACCGGTGTTGATGAACACCACGCGCTCGCTGGCCGCCTGGATGCAGGCCTTGAGGTTGACCGTGGTGCGGCGCTCCTCGTCCATGATCCCGACTTTCAGGGTGTTGCGCTTCAGGCCCAGCACCTCTTCGATGCGACCGAACAGCTCGTTGGTGAACGCCGCTTCTTCCGGGCCGTGCATCTTCGGTTTAACGATGTAGACCGAACCGGTGCGGGTGTTGCGGCGCGAGGTGTTGCCGTTGAGGTTGTGCATCGCCGCGAGGCAAGTGACCAGACCGTCGAGGATGCCTTCCGGCACTTCGTTACCGTCTTTGTCGAGGATCGCGTCGATGGTCATCAGGTGACCAACGTTACGCACGAACAACAGCGAACGACCGTGCAGCGTCACTTCACCGCCATTTGGCGCGGCGTAGGTGCGATCCGGGTTCATGGTGCGGGTGAAGGTCTGACCGCCCTTGGAAACGGATTCCGACAGGTCGCCCTTCATCAGGCCGAGCCAGTTGCGGTAGATCACCACTTTGTCGTCAGCATCGACGGCGGCCACGGAGTCTTCGCAGTCCATGATGGTGGTCAGCGCCGCTTCCATCAGGATGTCTTTGACGCCGGCCGGGTCGGTCTGGCCAACCGGGGTAGTAGCGTCGACCTGGATTTCGAAATGCAGACCGTTGTGTTTCAGCAGGATCGCGATTGGCGCGTTGGCGTCGCCCTGGAAACCGATCAGTTGTGCATCATCGCGCAGGCCACTGTTGCTGCCGCCCTTGAGGGTGACCACGAGTTTGCCGTCGGCGATTTTGTAGCCGGTCGAATCAACGTGGGAGCCAGCCGCCAATGGCGCGGCTTCGTCGAGGAACGCGCGGGCGAAGGCGATGACTTTGTCGCCACGCACCTTGTTGTAGCCTTTGCCTTTTTCCGCGCCACCTTCTTCGCTGATCGCGTCGGTGCCGTAGAGGGCGTCATACAGCGAACCCCAGCGGGCGTTCGAAGCATTGAGAGCAAAGCGAGCGTTCATCACCGGCACAACGAGTTGCGGGCCGGCGGTACGGGCGATTTCATCATCGACGTTTTGCGTCGTTGCCTGGAAATCAGCCGCTTCTGGCAGCAGATAACCGATTTCTTGCAGGAAGGCTTTGTAGGCCACGGCGTCGTGCGCCTGACCGTTGCGTTCCTGATGCCAGGCGTCAATACGAGCCTGGAAGTCATCGCGTTTGGCGAGTAGGGCTTTGTTCTTCGGCGCCAGGTCATGAATGACCTTGTCGGCACCTTCCCAGAATTTTTCGGCGGTGAGGCCGGTACCGGGAATGGCTTCGTTGTTCACGAAGTCGAACAGGACTTTGGCGACCTGCAGGCCACCGACTTGAACGTGTTCAGTCATTGCTTGCCTCACTCTGCTCAGCTATTTCGCTTTTCAGCTCTTCAATTTTGACAATGAAGCCTCTGGGCCATTTAAACCACAAACCTGCCGACCAGTACATGCCATTGCTGGCGGCTGGGCTGGGACCAATCAACGGCTTGGGGCCTTGCTGACGGGGCTTTCAGGGTTGCGAACAGGCTTCGGGCAGACATCGGTTCAGCGTTATGTAGTGCGCGCTGCGGCATACTACATGATGAGTTGCGCTTGTGAAAATCAGACTAATTACGTCGTTCTGCGACCTCATGTCGCATTGCGGTCACATCGCGGAACGGGATGTTCTCAAAAAACCATTGGATTGTTCCAGCTAAATATCAAAAGTTGTACACATAAATACTATTTGGCTGCTATGGCCTATGACTTCTGTCGCAGAGGGCCATGTGGCGAGGTTAATTGTGGTGAGGGGATTCATCCCCGACCGGCTGCGCAGCAGTCGCAAAACCTGCCAGCTCGGTCTGGCTGGGGAAAGCAGGGGGCGGCTTCGCCACCCATCGGGGATAAATCCCCTCGCCACAGGTTCATACCCAAACCCAGCCACAGTTTTCCAGCACGGCAGGTCGGGCCGGGCTGAATCAACGCCCTTGCCTATACTTCCCCTTCTATAACAACAGTCATGACAAGAGGGCGGCGCCATGGATCATCTCGTACTCACCGTTTTCGCCCCGGACAAGCCCGGGCAGGTCGAGCGCATTGCCCAATGCATTGCCGAGCACGGCGGTAACTGGCTGGAAAGTCGCATGTCGCGGATGGCCGGGCAGTTTGCCGGGATTTTGCGGGTGGGCGTGCCGGCAGAGGCTTACGACGAATTGGTCGATGCCCTACAAGCCTTGTCGACTCACGGCATTCGCGTGTTGATCGCCGAAAGCGGTATCGAACAATCCTGCACCTGGAAACCGATCGCCATGGATCTGGTCGGTAACGACCGTCCGGGGATTGTGCGCGACATCACCCGTTTGCTCAGCGAGCAGGGTGTGAACCTCGAACGGCTGGTGACCGAAGTACGTCCGGCGCCGATGAGCAGCGAACCGCTGTTCCACGCCGAGGCGATTCTCGCCGTGCCGTTAACCTTGTCGCTCGACGTGTTGCAGTCGCGTCTGGAAACCCTGGCTGATGATTTGATGGTCGAATTGGTGTTACGCACAGACCTTTAAACGCCAATCAGGTTATCCAGTTTTAACGTGCACCTGCCTGTGGATAACCTGTAGAGACTGCGCGCAACGCCACGCCCGCCGTGGCTTTGCTGGAGTTGATCAAAAAACCGCCAGCATTCAGTAACTTGCACACAAACGGCGGGGATCACGCTGTGGATAACCTTGGGGCGGAACGTTGCAGGCCACGAGAACCGTGGCCTGCGGAGGTTTGTGTGTTTTTTGATCAGCTGCGCCGGCGCAAACTTATCCACGCATCGACGCTGTACACCGCCAGACCGGCCCAAATAAACATGAACGCGACCAGCGTGCTGGACGACAAGTGCTCGCCAAACAGCAGCACCGCTTGCAGCAGCACCAGCGTCGGCGCGAGGTATTGCAGGAAGCCCAGCGTGGTGTAGGGCAAATGCCGCGCGGCTGCGTTGAAACATACCAGCGGCACCAGCGTCACCGGGCCGGCGGCGACCAGCCACCAGGCTTGCGAGGTTGTCCAGAACTCAGGTTGCGCGCTGGTCGCGGTCTGGTTGAACAGCAGCCAGGCGATGGCAATCGGCACCAGCATCCAGGTTTCCACCACCAGACCCGGCAACGCCTTGACTGGCGCCTGTTTGCGGATCAGCCCATAAAAACCGAAGGTCAGCGCCAGCACCAGCGACACCCACGGCAGACTGCCGACCTGCCAGACCTGCTGCGCCACACCCACCGCGGCCAGCCCAACCGCAATCCACTGCATCCGCCGCAGTCGTTCGCCGAGAATCATCATCCCCAGCAGCACGTTGACCAGCGGGTTGATGTAATAACCGAGGCTGGCTTCCAGCATGCGTCCGTTGTTCACCGACCACACATACGTCAGCCAGTTGGCCGCGATCAGCGTGCCGCTCAAGGCCAGAATCGCCAGACGCTTGGGGTTGTCGAGCAACTCGCGCAGCCAGCCTGGGTGTCTCCACACCATCAGCAGCAACGCGCCGAACAGCGCCGACCACAGCACCCGATGGATGATGATCTCGACTGCCGGTACTTCGGCGATGGCTTTGAAATAGATCGGGAACAGGCCCCAGATGATGTAGGCCGTGAGGCCCAGAATATACCCGCGACGCGGGTTGGCAGCTTGCATGCAGAATCCTTGCTTAGGCAGCTAACAAAGGAGGGGATTGTAAGGAGGTTTGCCAGCGAATGCCGTAGCTGATTGGTCAGGAATGTGTGAACGAAGGATTGAGCCTCCACCGGGGAGGCTGAGTAAAAGCGATCAGATATTATCCGGCGTCCGCGCTTTCTCCCGCGCATGCTCGCGGCTGATCAAGCCTTTGCTCACCAAATCTTTCAGGCACATGTCGAGGGTCTGCATGCCCAGCGAGCCACCGGTCTGAATCGCCGAATACATCTGCGCGACTTTGTCTTCGCGGATCAAATTACGGATCGCCGATGTACCAAGCATGATCTCGTGCGCCGCGATCCGGCCGCCGCCGATCTTCTTGATCAGCGTCTGTGAGACCACCGCCAGCAAGGACTCCGAGAGCATCGAGCGCACCATCGATTTCTCGTCACCGGGGAACACGTCCACCACCCGGTCGATGGTTTTCGCTGCCGACGTGGTGTGCAGGGTGCCGAACACCAGATGCCCGGTTTCAGCAGCGGTCAGCGCCAGGCGAATGGTTTCCAGATCGCGCATCTCACCGACGAGAATCACGTCCGGGTCTTCCCTTAACGCCGAACGTAACGCCGTGGCGAAACTGCGCGTATCGCGGTGGACTTCGCGCTGATTGATCAAACATTTGCGCGATTCGTGAACGAATTCGATCGGGTCTTCGATGGTCAGGATGTGGTGATGGCGATGGTTGTTGAGGTAATCGATCATCGCCGCCAGCGTGGTCGACTTGCCCGAGCCGGTCGGCCCGGTGACCAGCACCAGCCCGCGCGGCGCGTCGGTGATCTTGCGGAAAACATCGCCCATGGCGAGGTCGTCCATGCTCAGCACTTTTGACGGAATGGTACGGAATACGGCGCCGGCGCCACGGTTCTGGTTAAACGCGTTGACCCGAAAGCGCGCCACGCCGGGGACTTCGAAGGAAAAGTCGGTTTCCAGATGTTTCTCGAAGTCGACCCGCTGGGTGTCGTTCATGATGTCGTAGATCAGTTCGTGCACTTGCTTGTGATCCAGCGGCGGCAGATTGATCCGCCGTACATCGCCGTCGACGCGGATCATCGGCGGCAGACCGGCCGACAGGTGCAGGTCGGACGCGCCTTGTTTGGCGCTGAAGGCCAGCAGTTCAGTGATATCCATAGCGTTCCTCAATTCCAGTAGAATGCCGCGAACCTTCAGACCGCTGGCGCCTCTTGATGTCCACGATAGCAGACAACATTTCCCACGTTGGTTCGCGCATCCAGACCGCGACCCAAGCCGCACACCGTCCTGAAAACAGCGTCCAGTTGCTCGCCGTGAGCAAGACCAAACCCGCCGAGGCCCTGCGCGAAGCGTATGCCGCCGGCCTGCGCGACTTTGGTGAGAACTACCTGCAGGAAGCCTTGAGCAAACAGCTCGAACTGGCCGACCTGCCCTTGATCTGGCACTTCATCGGCCCCATTCAATCGAACAAGACTCGCGCGATTGCCGAGCATTTCGACTGGGTGCACTCCGTGGATCGCCTGAAAATCGCTCAACGTCTGTCCGAACAACGCCCGGCTGAACTGCCGCCGCTGAACATCTGCATTCAGGTCAACGTCAGCGGTGAGGCGAGTAAATCCGGCTGCACGCCTGACGATCTGCCGGCGCTGGCCGCGGCCATCAGCACTTTGCCGCGCCTGAAACTGCGCGGCTTGATGGCGATTCCCGAGCCGACCGACGACCGCGCCGAGCAAGACGCGGCCTTCGCCGCCGTGCAGAAAATGCAGGCGAGCCTTGATCTGCCGCTCGACTCACTTTCCATGGGCATGAGTCACGACCTTGAGTCGGCCATCGCCCAAGGCGCCACTTGGGTGCGTATCGGTACGGCCCTGTTTGGCGCCCGCGACTATTCCCAATCTTGAACGTTTGCAGATAAGGACCACACATGAGCAACACACGTATTGCGTTTATCGGTGCGGGCAACATGGCGGCCAGTTTGATCGGCGGCCTGCGCGCCAAAGGTCTGGAAGCTGCACACATCCGTGCCAGCGATCCGGGCGAAGAAACCCGCGCCAAGGTCAGCGCTGAGCACGGCATCGAAACGTTTGCCGACAACGCTCAAGCCATCGACGGCGTCGACGTGATCGTGCTGGCGGTCAAGCCGCAAGCCATGAAAACCGTGTGCGAAGCGATTCGCCCGAGCCTGAAACCGAATCAACTGGTGGTGTCGATTGCCGCTGGCATCACCTGCGCGAGCATGACCGCTTGGTTGGGCGAGCAGCCGATCGTGCGTTGCATGCCGAACACCCCGGCGCTGCTGCGTCAGGGCGTCAGCGGTTTGTACGCGACCAGCGAAGTGACTGCCGAGCAGCGTCAGCAAGCTGAAGAGCTGCTGTCCGCCGTCGGCATCGCCCTGTGGCTGAACGAAGAACAGCAACTGGATGCGGTGACGGCAGTGTCCGGCTCCGGCCCGGCGTACTTCTTCCTGCTGATCGAAGCGATGACCGCTGCCGGCGTCAAACTCGGTCTGCCGAAGCAAGTTGCTGAACAACTGACGCTGCAAACCGCATTGGGCGCCGCGCACATGGCCGTCGCAAGCGATGTCGACGCCGCCGAACTGCGTCGCCGGGTGACTTCGCCAAATGGCACCACAGAAGCTGCCATCAAATCTTTCCAGGCCAATGGCTTCGAAGCCCTGGTCGAAACCGCACTCGGCGCCGCCGCGCACCGCTCGGCCGAAATGGCCGAACAACTGGGCAAATAAGGAGCCTTACATGATTGGATTGAACACTGCAGCGGTTTACGTGCTGCAAACCCTCGGCAGTCTGTACCTGCTGATCGTGCTGCTGCGTTTCGTGCTGCAACTGGTGCGGGCGAATTTCTACAACCCGCTGTGCCAGTTCATCGTCAAAGCGACCCAGCCTCTGCTCAAACCGCTGCGCCGGATCATTCCGAGCGTGTTCGGTCTGGACATGTCCTCGCTGGTATTGGCAATTCTGGTGCAACTGGCGCTGATGGCGCTGACCCTGCTGCTGACGTACGGCACCACTGGCAACCCGCTGCAACTGTTTATCTGGTCGCTGATCGGCGTGACCGCGCTGTTCCTGAAGATTTTCTTCTTCGCCCTGATCATCAGCGTGATTCTGTCGTGGGTTGCGCCGGGCAGCCACAATCCGGGTGCTGAGCTGGTTAATCAGATCTGCGAGCCGGCATTGGCGCCGTTCCGCAAAATCCTGCCAAACCTTGGCGGTCTGGATCTGTCGCCGATCTTCGCCTTCCTCGCGCTGAAGCTGATCGACATGCTGGTGATCAACAATCTGGCGGCGATGACGATGATGCCGGAAATCCTCCGTCTGCTGATGTGAGCTGGTTTCGATGGGACGGTGACGACTTGATCCTCGAGTGTCACCTGCAACCGGCAGCCCGCAGCGATGATTTCGCCGGGCTGCACGGTGATCGCCTGAAGATTCGCCTGACCGCGCCGCCGGTCGAGGGCAAGGCCAATGCTTATCTGATGGGCTTTCTGGCCAAGGCGTTTGGGGTTTCGAAGAGTCAGGTGAGTTTGCTCAGTGGTGAGCTGAACCGGCAGAAGCGAGTGAAGATTTGCTCGCCGAAGAAGTTGCCGGATTTGCCTGACCTGGTGCGCTGATCGTTCCCACGCTCCGCGTGGGAATGCATCCCGGGACGCTCCGCGTCCCCCGCCGAAGCGGACGCGGAGCGTCCAATGAGGCATTCCCACGCAGAGCGTGGGAACGAGCGCAGGTAGTTGCTTGCCGCTAACCCCCCCGGTCTTTAGACTTACGCCTCATTTCAACGAGAGCAGGGTCGATGCCAACTGCCTTTCCCCCCGATTCTGTTGGTCTGGTGACGCCGCAAACCGCGCACTTCAGCGAACCGCTGGCCTTGGCCTGTGGCCGGTCGCTGGCCGCCTATGACCTGATCTACGAAACCTACGGCACGCTGAACGCGCAAGCGAGCAACGCCGTACTGATTTGCCACGCCTTGTCCGGCCACCATCACGCCGCTGGCTATCACAGCGTTGACGACCGCAAACCCGGTTGGTGGGACAGTTGCATCGGCCCCGGCAAACCGATCGACACCAATAAATTCTTCGTGGTCAGCCTGAACAACCTCGGCGGCTGCAACGGCTCCACCGGCCCGAGCAGCATCAACCCGGAGACCGGCAAACCGTTCGGTGCCGACTTCCCGGTACTTACCGTGGAAGATTGGGTGCACAGCCAGGCGCGTCTCGCTGACCTGCTCGGCATCGGCCAGTGGGCGGCGGTGATCGGCGGCAGCCTCGGCGGCATGCAGGCGCTGCAATGGACGATCACCTATCCGGATCGCGTGCGTCATTGCCTGGCCATCGCCTCGGCACCCAAACTGTCGGCGCAGAACATCGCCTTCAACGAAGTCGCGCGTCAGGCGATCCTCACGGATCCGGAATTCCACGGTGGTTCGTTCCAGGAAGCGGGCGTGATCCCCAAGCGCGGCTTGATGCTGGCGCGCATGGTCGGGCACATCACGTACCTGTCCGACGATTCGATGGGCGAGAAATTCGGCCGTGGCCTGAAGAGCGAGAAGCTTAACTACGACTTCCACAGTGTCGAGTTCCAGGTCGAAAGCTACCTGCGTTATCAGGGCGAAGAGTTCTCCGGACGCTTCGACGCCAACACTTATCTGTTGATGACCAAGGCGCTGGATTACTTCGATCCGGCGGCGAACTTCGACGATGATCTGGCGAAAACCTTCGAAAACGCCACGGCCAAGTTCTGCGTGATGTCGTTCACCACCGACTGGCGTTTCTCCCCGGCGCGTTCGCGTGAGCTGGTGGATGCGCTGATGGCAGCGCGCAAAGACGTCAGCTATCTGGAAATCGACGCACCGCAGGGCCACGACGCCTTCCTGATTCCGATCCCGCGCTACTTGCAGGCGTTCGGCAATTACATGAACCGCATCACGTTGTGAGAAAGCCATGAGAGCTGATCTGGAAATCATCCAGGAATGGATCCCCGCCGGCAGCCGCGTCCTCGACCTCGGTTGCGGTGACGGCGAACTGCTGACCTGGCTGCGCGACAACAAGAACGTCACCGGTTATGGCCTGGAAAACGACGCCGACAACATCGCCCAATGCGTGGCCAAAGGCGTCAACGTTATCGAGCAGGATCTGGACAAGGGGCTGGGCAACTTCGCCAGCAACAGTTTCGACATCGTTGTCATGACCCAGGCCCTGCAAGCCGTGCACTACCCGGACAAGATCCTCGACGAAATGCTGCGGGTCGGCCGTCAGTGCATCATCACCTTCCCGAACTTCGGCCACTGGCGCTGCCGCTGGTATCTGGCGAGCAAGGGCCGCATGCCGGTTTCGGAATTTCTGCCGTACACCTGGTACAACACGCCGAACATTCACTTCTGCACCTTCGAAGACTTTGAGGCACTTTGCCGCGAACGTGACGCGAAGGTCATTGATCGGCTTGCCGTGGATCAACAGCACCGTCACGGGTGGGCCAGTAAGCTATGGCCTAATCTATTAGGTGAGATTGGTATCTACCGCGTCAGCAGCCCGGTGCTCGCAGACCACAAGGTCGCGGTCTGAGCCACGCCATTTCGAGGAGCACGATCATGGGTCGTTTAGCGTTGTTGTTATTGACTGCCTGCCTGAGCGCCAGCGCTCTGGCGGCCGACGTCATCAAAGGCGAGCGTCAGGAAACCTTTGGCGACGTGACGGTGCACTACAACACTTTCAACTCGACGTACCTGCAACCGGACATCGCTAAAGCGGCGGAACTGATCCGCAGCAAGAATCAGGGCGTGATCAATGTCTCGGTGATCAAGGACGGCAAACCGCTGATCGCCAGCGTCACCGGCGCAGTCAAAGACCTGACCAGCAAGAGCGTGCCGCTGAATTTCCGTCAGGTCACCGAACAGGGCGCGGTGTACTACATCGCCCAATACCCGGTGGAACAACAGGAAACCCGCACCTTTGAAATCAAGGTGCAGAACGGCGACAAGATCAACACCATCAATTTCAACCAAGAACTTTTTCCCGGCGAATAATGAACATCAAGCAGCTCGTACTGGCCAGCCATAACGCCGGCAAACTCAAAGAACTTCAGGCCATGCTCGGCGAATCGGTGCAACTGCGCTCGATTGGCGAGTGGAGCAAGGTCGAGCCGGAAGAAACCGGCCTGTCGTTCGTCGAGAACGCGATCCTCAAGGCACGCAACGCCGCACGCATTTCCGGGTTGCCGGCGCTGGCCGACGATTCCGGTCTGGCGGTGGATTTCCTTGGCGGTGCGCCGGGCATCTATTCGGCGCGTTATGCCGACGGCAAGGGCGATGCGGCGAACAACGCCAAACTGCTCGACGCCTTGAAGGACGTGCCGGAGGCCGAACGTGGTGCGCAGTTCGTGTGCGTGCTGGCGCTGGTGCGTCACGCCGACGATCCGTTGCCGATCCTCTGCGAAGGCTTGTGGCACGGGCGCATTCTGACCGCTGCCAGTGGCGAACACGGTTTCGGTTATGACCCGCTGTTCTGGGTGCCGGAGCGTGATGTGTCCAGCGCCGAACTGAGCCCGGCCGACAAGAACCAGATCAGCCACCGCGCCCGTGCAATGGATCTGCTGCGCCAGCGTCTGGGCTTGAAATGACCCGTGATTCCTCTGCGTCGTCGCTGATTGTCGGCGGCGCCGCTTCTTCGCCTCGGGCGCCGCTGCCAACGCTGCCGCCCTTGTCGCTGTACATCCACATCCCGTGGTGTGTGCGCAAATGCCCGTATTGCGATTTCAACTCGCACACCGCCAGCCCGGTGTTGCCGGAGCAGGAATACGTCGACGCCTTGCTGGCCGATCTCGATCAGGATCTGCACGCGGTATATGGCCGAGAGCTGACGTCGATTTTCTTCGGTGGCGGTACGCCGAGCCTGTTCAGCGCTGAAGCGCTTGGGCGTTTGCTTGAAGGCGTCGAGCAGCGCATCCCGTTTGCTGACGACATCGAAATCACTCTGGAAGCCAATCCGGGCACCTTCGAGCAAGAAAAGTTTGTCGCCTACCGCAAGTTGGGGATCAATCGTCTGTCGATCGGTATCCAGAGCTTTCAGCAGGAAAAACTCAAGGCGCTGGGCCGGATTCACAACGGTGACGAAGCGGTGCGCGCGGCGGGGATGGCGCGGCAGGCTGGCTTCGATAACTTCAACCTCGACTTGATGCACGGTTTGCCCGATCAGTCGCTGGACGATGCCTTGAGCGATTTGCGCCAGGCCATCGAACTGAATCCGACACACATTTCCTGGTATCAACTGACGCTGGAGCCGAACACGGTGTTCTGGAATCAGCCGCCAGTGCTGCCGGAAGACGACACGCTGTGGGACATTCAAGAAGCCGGACAGGCGCTGTTGGCCGAGCACGGTTACGCGCAATACGAAGTCTCGGCTTATGCACAGGCCGGACGTCCGGCGCGGCATAACCTCAATTACTGGAGTTTTGGCGACTTCATCGGCATTGGTGCGGGCGCGCATGGCAAGTTGAGTCATCCGGACGGGCGCATCGTGCGGACGTGGAAGACGCGGCTGCCGAAGGACTATCTGAATCCGGCGAAAAACTTTCAGGCTGGCGAGAAATCGCTGAGCAATGATGAGCTGCCCTTCGACTTTTTGATGAACGCGTTGCGCCTGACTGATGGCGTGGAATCGCGGCTCTATCCGCAGCGTACCGGGCTGTCGCTCGACAGTCTTGCCGAGGCGCGGGCAGATGCAGAACAAAGCGGTCTGTTGCAGGTCGAACCGTCACGTCTGGCGGCCACCGAGCGCGGACAATTGTTCCTCAACGATTTGCTGCAGAAATTTCTGAGCTGAGCCCAACGCCCAACGGCAGCCCTAAGGAAAAACCATGGATTTGATACTCGACCTGCTCGCCACCGTCTCCCGCTGGAGCCGCAGCAACCTCTCGGAAATCGCCCTGGCGCTGGTGGGTTGCCTGCTGGTGTTGTTCGGCGCCGACTTCAAAGGCTGGGTCGAGCAACGTCTGGGCAGCATCGCCGGCGCTTTGCGCGTACCGCTGATGGCGCTGCTGTGCGTGATCGGCAGCGGCGCGGCGCTGATCTACGCGACACCGTGGGTGATCAAAGGCTTGAGCCAGTTCAACAACTACAGCCTGGCGCCAGTGCTGTTGGTAGTCCTCGTCCTCATCGGCGTAGTCGCCGACCGCCGCTGATCTTTCGGCCGCTTTTGATCGTTCCCATGCTCCGCGTGGGAATGCCTCAATGGACGCTCTGCGTCCGCTGTGGGACGCAGAGCGTCCCGGGCAGCATTCCCACGCAGAGCGTGGGAACGATCATCGCGTGATGCTTAGGACTGTTTTTCGAACTTCAGGTCCCACACGCCGTGGCCAAGACGTTCGCCGCGGCGTTCGAACTTGGTGATCGGGCGTTCGGCCGGGCGCGGTACACACTTGCCGTCTTCGGCGAGGTTGCGGTAACCCGGCGCGACGTTCATCACTTCCAGCATGTATTCAGCGTACGGTTCCCAGTCGGTGGCCATGTGCAGAATGCCGCCGACCTTCAACTTGCTGCGTACCAGTTCAGCGAACGAGGCCTGAACGATACGACGCTTGTGGTGACGGCTCTTGTGCCACGGATCCGGGAAGAACAGCATCAGGCGATCGAGGCTGTTGTCGGCGATGCAGCGGTTGAGCACTTCGATCGCGTCGCAATCGTAGACCCGCAGGTTGGTCAGGCCTTGGGTCAGCACGCCATTGAGCAGCGCGCCGACACCCGGACGGTGAACTTCAACGCCGATGAAATCCTGATCCGGTGCCGCTGCAGCCATTTCCAGCAGCGAGTGGCCCATGCCGAAACCGATCTCCAGCGAGCGCGGCGCCGAACGGCCGAACACTTGATCGTAATCCACCGGCGCGTCGGCCAGCGGCAGCACGAACAGCGGGGTGCCTTGATCCAGACCTTTTTGCTGGCCTTCGGTCATGCGCCCGGCACGCATCACGAAACTCTTGATGCGGCGGTGTTGGCGCTCGTCGCCTTCTTCCGGCTGGATAGGCGTGTCGTTCGATTCAGTCATCAATGGCTCTTACTTGATCAGACCATCCAGCGGCGAAGAGGCGCTGGCATAGAGTTTTTTCGGCATACGGCCAGCGAGGTAGGCCAGACGGCCTGCAACGATGGCGTGTTTCATGGCTTCAGCCATCATCACCGGCTGCTGGGCGTGGGCGATGGCCGAGTTCATCAGCACCGCATCGCAACC
The DNA here is from genome assembly GCF_044753305.1 of Pseudomonas sp. NPDC088429. Lineage (NCBI taxonomy): Bacteria > Pseudomonadati > Pseudomonadota > Gammaproteobacteria > Pseudomonadales > Pseudomonadaceae > Pseudomonas > Pseudomonas sp. NPDC088429. The sequence goes on from NZ_JBIVMX010000022.1 coordinate 39,625, forward strand.
CAGTTCCATGGCGATGGTTGCGTCGGACGCAGTGCCGACACCGGCATCGACCAACACAGGAATCTTGGCTTCTTCAAGGATGATCTGCAGGTTGTACGGGTTGCAGATCCCCAGACCGGAACCGATCAGACCGGCCAGCGGCATCACCGCGATGCAGCCGATTTCCGCCAGTTGACGGGCGATGATCGGGTCATCGCTGGTGTACACCATCACGTCGAAACCTTCCTTGACCAGCGTTTCGGCAGCCTTGAGGGTTTCGATGACGTTAGGGAACAGGGTCTTCTGGTCAGCCAGGACTTCCAGCTTCACCAGGTTGTGACCGTCGAGCAGCTCACGGGCCAGGCGGCAGGTGCGCACGGCTTCGATGGCGTCGTAGCAACCGGCGGTGTTCGGCAGGAAGGTGTAGCGCTCCGGCGACAGCACGTCGAGCAGGTTCGGCTCGCCTTCGATCTGACCGAGGTTGGTGCGGCGCACGGCGAAGGTGACGATCTCGGCACCCGAGGCTTCGATGGCCTGACGGGTTTCTTCCATGTCACGGTACTTGCCGGTACCAACCAGCAAACGCGACTGGTAAGTACGACCGGCCAGCACAAAAGGCTTGTCGCTACGAACGATGCTCATGGGGAATCCTCTTTAGGAGTGAGGGTCTTGCAGAATTCTGTGCCCTTGCGGGCCGCCCGCTTAGCCGCCGCCGATGGCGTGCACGACTTCGACGTTGTCGCCGTCGTTGAGCGTGGTGTCGGCATGCTGGCTGCGCGGGACGATATCCAGATTGAGTTCAACTGCCACCCGGCGTCCGGTCAGTTCCAGACGGGTGATCAGGGCCGCAACGGTTTCACCGTCGGGCAGTTCAAGGGATTCGCCGTTCAACTGAATGCGCATGCGCAATGCCGCCATCATTTTTAGGGGCTGGCATTCTAGCCCGATCAGACAGGGTGACCCAAGCCATTCGTCTTGAAACCCGCTGCCCCGCTGAAATGCCCAGGCCCGTGTAGGAGCTGCCGCAGGCTGCGATCTTTTGATGTTGTTTTTCAAGATCAAAAGATCGCAGCCTTCGGCAGCTCCTACAGGGAGCGGTTTGCGACCAGATACAGGGAGCGGTTTGCGATCAGTTCAGGTCGGAGGGTGGCTCAGGTCAGGCGCCACGCGGCGAGGCCCAGGCACAGCCAGCCAATCAGGAAGGCGAGGCCGCCGAACGGGGTGATGATGCCGAGCTTGCTGATGCCGGTGGTGGTCAGCACATACAGGCTGCCGGAGAACAGCAGAATGCCGACAGTGAAGGACACGCCGGCCCAGGCGACCAGTCGGCCCTGAATCTGCGTGGCCAGCAGCGCGACGCCAAACAGCGCCAGAGTGTGCACCAATTGATAGGTGACGCCGGTGTGGAAAATCGCCAGATATTCCGGCGTCAGGCGGTTTTTCAGGCCGTGGGCGGCGAATGCGCCCAGCGCGACACCGGTAAAACCAAAGAAAGCGGCCAGCAGCAGAAAGCCACGCAACATGAAGAACTCCAGTCAGACTCGATCGGCAGGGTCTGTATAATGGCCCGCTCCACGGGTTCGGCCAAGCCATCTCTATGCTGCGTACAATTTTCCGTCGTCTTACGAAGGCCCTACTCTGGTTCGCGGGCGGCAGCATCGTGCTGGTGCTGATCTTTCGTTTCGTACCGCCGCCGGGCACGGCGCTGATGGTCGAGCGCAAGGTCGAGTCGTGGGTTGACGGCGAGCCTATTGATCTGCAACGCACGTGGAAGCCGTGGGACGAGATCTCCGACGATCTCAAAGTCGCGGTCATGGCCGGTGAAGATCAGAAATTCCCCGAGCATTGGGGTTTTGATTTCAGCGCGATCCAGGCCGCACTGGCGCACAACGAACTCGGCGGCTCGATTCGTGGCGCCAGTACGTTGAGCCAGCAAGTGTCGAAAAACCTGTTTCTGTGGGCCGGGCGCAGCTATCTGCGCAAAGGCCTCGAAGCCTGGTTCACCGCGTTGATCGAGGTGTTCTGGCCCAAGCAGCGGATTCTTGAGGTGTACCTGAACAGCGTCGAGTGGGATGACGGTGTATTTGGCGCCGAAGCTGCCGCCCGTCATCATTTCGGTGTGAGCGCCAAGTCGCTGTCTCGCCAGCAGGCGAGTTATCTGGCGGCGGTGTTGCCGAATCCACGCGTGTGGAGCGCCAGCCATCCGACCGCTTACGTGTCGCGCCGCGCCGGCTGGATTCGCCAGCAGATGAGCCAGTTGGGTGGCGACAGCTATCTGCTGGGTCTCAACGATTCGCGCCGGGCACCGTGGGCGCGCTGATCCTTTCCTGTGTCAGAACAACTTCAGCGGCTCTTCATTGAGGGCCGACAGTTGTTCGCGCAACGCCAACACCTGATCGCCCCAATAACGCTCGGTGCCGAACCACGGGAAACTGTGCGGGAACGCCGGGTCATCCCAGCGTCGTGCCAGCCACGCGCTGTAGTGCATCAGACGCAAGGCGCGCAGCGGTTCGATCAGCGCCAGTTCGCGCGGGTCGAAATCGTGAAACTCGTTGTAGCCATCCATCAATTCCGATAACTGCCCGAGGCATTCCTGACGGTCGCCGGCGAGCATCATCCAGATATCCTGCACCGCCGGGCCCATGCGGCAGTCGTCGAGGTCGACGATGTGGAACATCTCGTCGCGGCACATCATGTTGCCGGGGTGGCAGTCGCCGTGCATGCGGATGTTCTGGTGCGGCGTCGCGGCGTAGACATCCTCGACACGTTTGAGCAGATCGCGGGCCACCGACTCATAAGCCGGCAGCAAACTTTTCGGAATGAAATTGCCTTCGAGCAAAGTGTTCAGCGAGGCGTGGCCGAAGTTTTGTACGCCCAGCGCTTCACGGTGTTCGAACGGCTTGGTCGCGCCGACCGCGTGAATGCGCCCGAGCAACTGGCCGAGGCGATACAGCTGATCAAGATTGCCCGGCTCCGGCGCCCGGCCGCCACGACGCGGAAACAGGGTGAAGCGGAAACCGGCGTGTTCGTGCAGGGTTTCGTCGTTGTGGATCATGGGCGCAACCACCGGGATGTCGACGTCGGCCAGCTCGAAGGTAAACTTGTGTTCTTCGAGGATGGCTTCGTTGGTCCAGCGTTGCGGGCGATAGAACTTGGCGATCAGCGGTTCGGAGTCTTCGATGCCGACCTGATAGACGCGGTTCTCGTAGCTGTTGAGCGCCAGAATGCGCGCATCACTGAGGAAACCGATGCTTTCAACGGCATCGAGCACGAGATCGGGTGTGAGGGTTTCAAACGGGTGGGCCATGCTGACTCCTGCGCGCAGCAGGCTGCCGCGTCCGGCCCAGCATGGTAGCGCAGATGGCAGGCCCTTAGGGGGTTGGTGTCTGGGCTGACGCTATCGCGGGCAAGCCTTGCTCCTACAGATCAGGCGCAAGACCCGTAGGAGCAAGGCTTGCCCGCGAAGGCATTGGCTCAGGCGCCGACGATCCCGCCATCCTCACGGGAAATCGCCATCACCGACGACCGCGGTTTGCCATTCGGCAAATGCTCAGGGAACGTCGACCCACCGTTCTCCCCCGGATGCTGAATCCCGACAAACAGCGTCTTCTGATCCGGCGAGAAGCTGATCCCCGTCACCTCGCAACCAATCGGCCCGACCATAAACCGGCGAATCTCACCGGTCACAGGGTCGGCGCACAACATCTGGTTATTGCCCATTCCGGCAAAATCCCCGGCGTTGCTCGAATCGCCGTCAGTCAGAATCCACAAGCGCCCGGCATCGTCAAAACCCAAACCATCGGGGCTGTTGAACATGTTCTGCGGGGTGATGTTAGACGAACCGCCCTTCGGCGTTCCGGCGTGCACACCCGGATTGCCGGCGACTACAAACAGATCCCAGGCGAAGGTGTTCGAGCCGTGATCATCACGGTCGGTGCGCCAGCGCAGAATCTGCCCGTAGACATTCTTCTCACGCGGGTTCGGCCCGCCCACCGGTTGCCCGTCCTCGCCACGTTTGGCGTTGTTGGTCAGGGTGCAATAAACCTGGCCGTCCTTGGGGCTGACGACGATCCACTCCGGGCGATCCATGCGCGTGGCACCGACGACACTGGCGGCGAGGCGCGCGTGAATCAGCACTTCGGCCTGATCGGCAAAACCGCTGCTGGCGTCGATGCCGTTTTTGCCGTGGCTCAGTTCGATCCACTGACCTTGGCCCTTCGGGTGATCGGGGTTGCTGTCGCCGGCGTCGAACTTGGCCACGTACAAGGTGCCGTGATCGAGAATGTCGCGATTGGCCTTGGCGTTGCGGTGGTTGATCTTGTCGCGGCTGACGAATTTGTAGATGAACTCGCCGCGCTCGTCGTCGCCCATGTACACCACGGCGTGGCCATCAGCGGTTTCCGCCAGTGCGGCGTTTTCATGTTTGAAGCGGCCCAGCGCGGTGCGTTTGACCGGCGTCGATTGCGGATCGAACGGATCGATCTCGACCACCCAGCCGTGACGGTTGAGCTCGTTGGGATTCTTCGCCATGTCGAAGCGCGGATCGTGCGGGTGCCAGTTGATCTCTTTGCTGGTGGCGACCACGCCGTAGCGTTTTTGCGCGGCGTCGAATTTCAGCTCGGCGTTGCTGCTACCGAAACAGTCGGTGAAGTTCTCTTCGCAGGTCAGGTAAGTGCCCCACGGCGTTTTGCCGTTGGCGCAATTCTGAAAGGTGCCGAGGACTTTTTTGCCGCTCGGGTCGGCGCTGGTTTTCAGCAACGCGTGACCAGCCGCCGGGCCGCCAATGCGCAACGGCGAGTTGCCGTGAACTCGGCGGTTGTAGCGCGAGCCCTGAACGAACTGCCACTGACCACTCTTGCGCTGCACTTCAATCACCGACACGCCTTCACAGGCCAGTGCCTTGCGCACTTCTTCGGCCGACTGCGGCATGCCGCCGTGCGGGTAGAGGTAGCGGTAGTTGGTGTATTCGTTGTTGATCGCCATCAGCGCGCGGTTTTTGTCGTCGGGGAAGGCGAACAGGCTCATGCCGTCGTTGTTGTCGCCGAACTGCACTTCCTGTGCGGCGGCGCTGCCGTTGCCACTCGGGTCAAAGGCCGGGCCGTTCTTGCTCAGCGGCTGGCCCCAACTGATCAGCACCGATGACTTGTAGCCTTTGGGCAGGCTGATGACGTCGCTGGTCGCGGCGGGAATGCTGTCGAAACCGAGCAGGCGACTGTTGCCGGCGCTGACGCTGGCGGCCAGCACGCTGCGGCTCAGCAGGTTACCGCCAAGGAACATCGCCGCGCCGCACAACGCGCCGGCGCTGATGAAGCCGCGACGGCTGAGGCCGACCATTTTTTCCAGGTCAGTGGATTGGTTTTCTTCTAATAGGCTCACGTCAGGCTCCCTGCTTGGTTTGGCAGCCACCTTAATCAGGGTCTATGACGTTTTTGTTGCAGGCTCGATTTAGAGCGGCGTACCGATCAACACATTCGACGGCGAGAACTGCACCTGCACCGGTTGTTCGACGGTCAGCCCACGAGTGCGCAGATCCATCGGCTCAGCCAGTGCGCAGAGTGTGTGGCCGTTGGGCAGGGAGATTCGCACTTCACTCGGGCCGTCTTCGGCGTCAAGGATCGCTTCGATGGTGCCGGTGAGGAGATTGTGTCCCGGCGTTGCAGATTGTTCAGCGGTGAGCAATTCCAGCCAGCCAGCCTTGATCAGGGCGACCACTTCGGTGCCGTTTTGCAGTTCAAGGTGCACGGTGCTGTCGTGGGTGATCTGTGCGTCGAGGCACAAGCCTTCGGCCAGCTCCAGACGGATCAGGTCATTGCGGCCCTGCGCTTCGATGGCGATGACTTTGCCGTGCAACTGATTGCGCGCGCTGGTTCGCAGCATCAATCGGCCGAGCAGATCGAGATCGCTGGCGTCTTCCGCCGCTTCCAGCACCTGCGCCTGCAAGGCTTGCAGCTTTTGATACAGGCGCAGCACGCGTTCGCCTTCGCTGGACAGCTTGGCGCCACCGCCGCCCTTGCCACCGACGGCACGTTCAACCAACGGTTTCTGCGCCAGATTGTTCAGCTCATCGATGGCGTCCCACGCGGCTTTGTAGCTCAGGCCGGCGCTTTTTGCGGCGCGGGTGATCGAGCCTTGTTCGGCGATGTGTTGCAGCAGGGCGATACGCTGCGGACGACGGACGATGTGCTGGGAGAGCAGGGAAGGCATGGACATGAAGGGGTGCTTTTTAGCCGTGGCGGTGGGGAGTGAAGTTGGCCGCTTGCCACGCGAGAGTCAAGCCCAACCCAATCCCTTGTAGGAGCTGCGGCACGCTGCGATCTTTTGATGTTGTTTTTGAAGATCAAAAGATCGCAGCGTGCCGCAGCTCCTACAGGGGTTATGTGTTGGTTTCAGGTTCCGGGTTTTGGCGTGCGGGCGAGGCAGTAGACATCGACTCTTGCTGCACCGGCATTCATTAGCAATCGGGCTAACGCTTGGGCCGTGGCGCCGGTGGTCAGCACATCATCGACCAACGCCAGATGTCGGCCTTGGACATTGGCGTCAGGATCCAGACTGAACGCTTCACGCAAATTACGTTTGCGCGCTTTGGCGTCCAGATTCTGCTGGGCGCTGGTGTTTTGCACCCTGTGCAGCATCCGTTCCTCACAGGGCAAATCCAGCGACGCGCTCAACCATCGCGCCAGCATCGCCGCCTGATTGAAGCCTCGTTGACGCAAGCGCTGTTTCGCCAGCGGCACCGGCAACAACACATCCGGCCTCGGCAGGTCCTCTTCGAAGCGATGTTGCAGGTATTGCCCGAGAACGTCGGCGAGCAGGTGGCCAAACGGCCATTTCGCGTTGTGTTTAAACCGCGTAATCAAACTGTCGACCGGGAAGCCATACAGCCACGGCACAACGACCTGTTCGAACGCCGGCGGCTCTAGCAGGCACTCGCCGCAAGTCAGGCCCGCTGCGGCCAGCGGCAATGCACAGGTGACGCAGTGGTCTCCGAGCCATGGCAGCTCAGTTTCGCAAGCGACGCAAATTGGCATTTCTGCTTCTGCGGCCTCATCGCACAACAAACATGTCTGTACGTTTTTTAAACAGATGTAAACCGAGCCTTTGTATCGTGGTTGACAGCGCATGACTCTTCCTTAAATATGCCGAACATCCGTGTAGCGCCTGTGGGTATTCCGTTTCCCCAGTCGCGAGCCAAGCATAACCAAGGAATTACCCATGAGCGCGAGCACCACCGCCACCCTGCGTCACGACTGGTCTCTGGCCGAAGTCAGAGCACTCTTCGTACAGCCCTTCAACGACTTGCTGTTCCAGGCGCAAACGGTGCACCGCGCGCATTTCAACGCCAACCGCGTGCAGGTCTCGACCCTGTTGTCGATCAAGACCGGCGCCTGCCCGGAAGACTGCAAGTACTGCCCGCAGTCCGGGCACTACAACACCGGTCTTGAAAAAGAAAAGCTGATGGAAGTGCAGAAAGTCCTCGAAGAGGCGGCGCGCGCCAAAGCCATCGGCTCAACGCGTTTCTGCATGGGCGCGGCGTGGAAGCACCCGTCCGCCAAAGACATGCCGTACGTGCTGAAAATGGTTGAAGGCGTGAAAGCCATGGGCCTGGAGACCTGCATGACCCTCGGCCGTCTCGATCAGGATCAGACCGAAGCACTGGCCAAGGCCGGCCTCGATTACTACAACCACAACCTCGACACGTCGCCTGAGTTCTACGGCAGCATCATCACCACCCGCACTTACAGCGAGCGCCTGCAAACCCTGGCCTACGTGCGTGAGTCGGGGATGAAGATCTGCTCGGGCGGCATTCTTGGTATGGGCGAGTCGCTGGACGATCGCGCCAATCTGCTGATCCAGTTGGCCAACCTGCCGGAACACCCGGAATCGGTGCCGATCAACATGCTGGTGAAAGTCGCCGGCACGCCGCTGGAAAACGCCGAAGACATCGACCCGTTCGACTTCATCCGCATGCTCGCGGTGGCGCGCATCCTCATGCCGCAATCCCACGTGCGCTTGTCCGCTGGCCGCGAAGCGATGAACGAGCAGATGCAGGCCCTCGCGTTCTTCGCGGGTGCCAACTCGATTTTCTACGGCGACAAACTGCTGACCACCGCCAACCCGCAGGCGGACAAGGACATGCAATTGTTTGCGCGTCTGGGCATCCAGCCGGAAGCGCGTGAAGAGCATGCCGACGAGGTTCACCAGGCGGCGATCGAGCAGGCGCTGGTGGAGCAGAAGAGCAGCGAGCAGTTCTACAACGCTGCCGTCTGATCGCCCCACGGATTCCAAGTAGGAGCTGCCGAAGGCTGCGATCTTTTGATCTTGTCTTTTAAAAAACAACATCAAAAGATCGCAGCCTTCGGCAGCTCCTACACAGTCATTTTTCAGATGTGAGGCCTGCATGTCTTTCGATCTCGCCGCACGCCTTGCTGCCCGTTGTGCCGAAAATCTCTATCGCCAACGTCCGCTGCTCGAATCCCCGCAGGGACCTGAAGTGGTGGTCGATGGCAAACCATTGCTGGCCTTCTGCAACAACGATTACCTCGGCTTGGCCAACCACCCGCAAGTCATCGAAGCCTGGCGCGCTGGCGCTGAACGCTGGGGCGTCGGTGGCGGTGCCTCGCATTTGGTGATCGGCCACAGCGGCCCGCACCACGCCCTCGAAGAAGCCTTGGCCGACCTCACCGGTCGCCCGCGTGCGCTGCTGTTCACCACCGGTTACATGGCCAATCTCGGCGCGGTCACGGCGCTGGTCGGGCAGGGCGATACGGTGCTGGAAGACCGCCTCAATCACGCCTCGTTGCTGGATGCCGGGTTGTTGTCCGGCGCGCGTTTCAATCGCTATCTGCACAATGACGCCGAGAGTCTGGCCAAGCGCCTGGAGAAAGCCACCGGCAATACGCTGGTGGTCACCGACGGTGTGTTCAGCATGGACGGCGATCTGGCCGATTTGCCGGCTCTCGCCCGCGCAGCCAAGGCCAAAGGCGCGTGGCTGATGGTCGATGACGCGCACGGTTTCGGCCCGCTCGGCGCGAATGGCGGCGGCATCGTCGAACACTTCGGTTTAAGTCAGGAGGATGTGCCGGTGTTGGTCGGCACCCTCGGCAAAGCCTTCGGCACGGCTGGAGCTTTCGTCGCCGGCAGCGAGGAACTGATCGAAAGCCTGATCCAGTTCGCTCGCCCATATATCTACACCACCAGCCAGCCACCGGCGCTGGCGTGTGCAACGCTGAAAAGTCTGGAGTTGCTGCGCACTGAACATTGGCGTCGAGAGCATCTGCAAACGCTGATCCGCCAGTTCCGCCGTGGCGCCGAGCAGATCGGTCTGGAACTGATGGACAGCTTCACGCCGATCCAGCCGATCATGATTGGTGATGCCGGGCGTGCGGTGCGTTTGTCGCAGATGTTGCGCGAGCGCGGGCTGATGGTTACTGCGATCCGTCCGCCAACGGTGCCTGCCGGCAGTGCGCGTTTGCGCGTGACCCTGACCGCAGCGCACAGCGAGGCGCAGGTGCAGCTATTGTTAGAAGGACTGGCCGATTGCTTTGCCCAACTCTCGTCGGAGCCAAGCCATGCGTAATCGCCTGATTCTGCTGCCCGGCTGGGGCCTCGGTGTGTCGCCGATGGAGCCTCTGGCCGCGGCGTTGCAAGGCCTCGATGAACACCTGAAAGTCGAAATCGAGCCGCTGCCGGAACTGGATTCCAGTGACCTGCAAGACTGGCTCGACGAGCTCGATGAAAGCATTCCTCAAGATGTATGGCTCGGCGGCTGGTCGCTGGGTGGCATGCTCGCATCCGAGTTGGCGGCGCGGCGTGGCGAGCATTGCTGCGGGTTGCTGACGCTGGCGAGCAATCCTTGTTTTGTTGCCCATGAGCAGTGGCCGAGTGCGATGGCGGGCGAGACGTTCGACGCGTTTCTCGCCGGTTGCCAAGCCGACCCGCGCACCACTCTCAAACGGTTTTCGCTGCTGTGTGCTCAGGGCGCGCAAGACCCGCGCGGCTTGTCGCGATTGTTGCTCGGCGGCGCGCCGAATACCGCGCCGTCAGCATTGATGGCCGGGCTGGAATTGCTCGCACAGATCGACACCCGCGATGCGCTGCAGGCGTTTCGTGGGCCGCAGTTGCATCTGTTCGGCGGGCAGGACGCGCTGGTGCCGGCGGAAGCAGCGGGGGAGTTGTTCACTTTGTTGCCGGATATCGAAATTGGTCTGATCGAACAGGCCAGTCATGCGTTTCTTCTGGAAGACCCCCACGGACTGGCGGGCGCGATCCAGGGTTTTTTACATGAGTGCGGTGATGACTGATTTGTCTCTTGTGCTGCCTGGCGGCTTGCCTGACAAGCGTCAGGTCGCAGCCTCTTTTTCGCGTGCAGCGGCCAGTTACGACAGTGTCGCCGAGTTGCAACGTGATGTCGGTACACAGTTGATTCAGCGTTTGCCAACGGATTTTGTCCCGGCGCGCTGGCTGGATCTCGGTTGCGGCACCGGTTATTTCACCCGCGCGCTGGCTTCGCGGTTTGCCGAGGGCCACGGGCTGGCGCTGGACATTGCCGAGGGCATGCTCGATCACGCGCGGCCATTGGGTGGTGCCGAGCATTTCATCGCCGGTGATGCGGAGCGGTTGCCGTTGCAGGATTCGACCTGCGATCTGATCTTCTCCAGCCTTGCGGTGCAGTGGTGTGCGGATTTCGAGGCGGTGCTCAGCGAAGCCTTTCGCGTGCTGAAACCGGGCGGAATTTTTGCGTTTGCTAGTCTTTGTGTAGGGACGTTGTTTGAGTTGCGCGACAGCTGGCGGCAGGTCGACGGGATGGTGCACGTCAACCGCTTCCGCGAGTTTTCCCGTTATGAACAATTGTGTGCAGCGAGTGGCTTGCGCACGCTGAGTCTGCAGAATCAGGCGCATGTGCTGCATTACCCGGATGTGCGCAGCCTGACCCATGAATTGAAGGCGTTGGGTGCACACAATCTGAATCCGGGGCGGCCGGGCGGTTTGACCGGGCGCGCGCGGATTCTTGGGTTGGTCGAAGCTTACGAGCAGTTCCGTGAGGCGTCGGGATTGCCGGCGACTTATCAGGTGGTCTACGCCGTGTTGGAGAAACCCGTATGAGCGCAGCCTATTTCATCACCGGAACCGATACCGATGTCGGCAAGACCACGGTGGCCGCCGGGTTGCTGCACGCGGCGCGCTCGGCCGGGCTGAGCACGGCGGCGGGCAAACCGGTGGCTTCCGGCTGCGAAGTCACGCCCAAGGGTTTGCGCAACTCGGATGCGCTGGCGCTGCTGGCCGAATGTTCATTGCCGCTGAGTTATCAACAGGTCAATCCGGTGGCGTTCGAACCGGCGATCGCTCCGCATCTGGCGGCGCGTGAAGCGGGTGTGGCGTTGACCGTGCAATCGCTGCTGGGGCCGATGCGCGAGATTCTGGCGATGAATGCCGATTTCACTCTGATCGAAGGTGCAGGTGGCTGGCGCGTGCCGTTGGCGGATCAGGATAATTTGTCGGATCTGGCGATTGCGCTGAAGCTGCCGGTGATTCTGGTCGTCGGCGTGCGCTTGGGCTGCATCAGTCATGCGCTGCTGACAGCTGAGGCGATTGCCCGGGATGGTCTGCAACTGGCGGGGTGGGTGGCGAATATCATCGATCCGAAGACGTCGCGGCTGGAGGAGAATCTGGCGACATTGGCCGAGCGGATCCCGGCGCCGTGTTTGGGCCGGGTGCCGAAACTCAAGGCGTTGAGCGCAGAGGCGGTGGCCGATCATCTGCAACTGGATTTGCTCGACTAAGTTTTTCACTATGAGCAGGCACTGTGCCATTAGTGTTTTTGACGGGTGTTTTTCTGGCGCGTCTGCTTCAATGACGGCTATTGATCCTTCCCAAGGATGAGAACCGTTATGGAAATCTCCGGTAACACAGCTTTTTATGCGGGGCTAAGCTCGATTCAGAGCGGGCAGAACCGTGTGGATCAGGCTGCCAGCCAGATCGCCAACACCACTATCGAACGTTCGGTCACCAGCCAGTCCTCGGAAGCTCAGGTTGATCGTCTGCGTGGCGTGGATCGCAGCCAGCAAATGGATCCGGGCAGCGACATGGTGCAGATGGCGCAGGGCAAATTCCAGGTGGATCTGGGCGCGAAGGTCGTCAAGGCATCCGACGAAGTGCTCGGTACGATCATCGATACGTTCGCCTGAATACCTCTTCACCTGCCTTCTGAACGCCGCGCCTTGTCGCGGCGTTTTTCGTTGTAAGTCCTTCTCCCTCAACTAATCTTTTTTCAGCGCCCGTGGCTCGTTCGAGTCCATGGCGGTTTGCTGTGTCCGGCGTTTGAAAGCTGCGATGACGAACGGCAAAAGATCGACGCTTGACAAGATTTCAGCGTAAACGTATGTTTCAAACAACTGTTTGACCGTCACAACAAATCAACACGGTCGTTCATTCCCGGTTACATCAGCAGAGGTTTATCGCTATGCCTGACTACAAGGCCCCCTTGCGTGATATTCGCTTCGTTCGTGACGAGCTGCTCGGCTACGAAGCGCACTATCAGAGCCTTCCGGCTTGCGCAGACGCGACTCCGGACATGGTTGACGCCATTCTCGAAGAAGGCGCCAAGTTTTGTGAGCAGGTACTGGCACCGCTGAACCGCGTGGGCGACCTCGAAGGTTGCACCTGGAGCGAGTCCGGCGTGAAAACCCCGACTGGCTTCAAAGAGGCTTACAAGCAATTCGTTGAAGGCGGCTGGCCAAGCCTCGCTCACGACGTTGAGCACGGCGGCCAAGGCCTGCCGGAGTCGTTGGGTCTGGCCGTGAGCGAAATGGTGGGCGAAGCCAACTGGTCGTGGGGCATGTACCCAGGCCTGTCGCACGGCGCGATGAACACCATCTCCGAGCACGGCACGCCTGAGCAGCAAGAAGCCTATCTGACCAAATTGGTTTCCGGCGAATGGACCGGCACCATGTGCCTGACCGAACCGCACTGCGGCACCGACCTGGGCATGCTGCGCACCAAGGCCGAACCTCAGGCCGACGGTTCCTACAAAGTCTCCGGCACCAAGATCTTCATCTCGGCCGGTGAACACGACATGGCCGACAACATCGTCCACATCGTCCTGGCCCGCCTGCCGGACGCACCGGCTGGCACCAAAGGCATCTCGCTGTTCATCGTTCCCAAGTTCATGCCGAATGCCGATGGCACCGTCGGTGAGCGCAACGCAGTGACCTGTGGTTCGCTGGAACACAAGATGGGCATCCACGGCAACGCCACTTGCGTGATGAACTTCGACGGCGCTACCGGTTTCCTGATCGGCCCGGCGAACAAAGGCCTGAACTGCATGTTCACCTTTATGAACACCGCACGTCTGGGTACCGCGCTGCAAGGTCTGGCCCACGCCGAAATCGGTTTCCAGGGCGGCCTGAAATACGCTCGCGATCGTCTGCAAATGCGCTCGCTGACTGGCCCGAAAGCGCCGGAAAAAGCTGCCGACCCGATCATCGTTCACCCAGACGTACGCCGCATGCTGTTAACCATGAAGGCGTTCGCCGAAGGCAACCGTGCGATGGTGTATTTCACCGCCAAACAGGTCGACATCGTCAAATACGGCGTCGATGAAGAAGAGAAGAAGAAAGCCGACGCACAGCTGGCCTTCATGACTCCGATCGCCAAAGCGTTCATGACCGACGTC